>CBDUPM010000292.1:0-4400 GCA_965369105.1 uncultured Bacteroidales bacterium
AACAGAACAGACGCCAGGACAATGCCAAGGAGTTTATAGGGATGAAATTTTAATTTATAAACCAGGTTGTAAAATTCATTCAGTGAAAAAATCAATATGCTAAGGAAAAGTATCAGCGAAGTGATTTCATGAGCAAGAATAAGACTTACTATTACAAATACAAATGCGGTTCCGCTAATCGTCCTGAGACTGAATTCTTTCACTCTTCAAACTTATTGACCAGTGATTTCGCCTTGAGGGCATCATCATGATTTACATAAACTTCTATATATCCAAAAAGGTAAACTGAATCCTTTTTGTTGATTGAAAAAGCTTTGATATTATTATCTGCCAGTACTTGCATTAAAATTTCCGCCTGGTAGATCTTATCCGTTGAATATATTAATACTTTGCCTTCTGTCATAAAAAAATATTATGCTTTTCGGGTCCTTGTAGTCTTTTTCTTTAGCTCTACTTCTTTTGGCTCAGGCTTTTCCTGATCCTCATCGGGAGCTTTCCTGGGTCCGAAAATGGTTTCAAGGTCTTCACTAAAGATAACTTCTTTTTCGAGAAGTTTTTCAGCTAATTCGGTCAAACCTTTCTTATTGTCTTTTAATATCTGAATGGCTCTTTCATATTGTTTCTGGACCAGTTCCTGCACTGCGCGGTCAATTGTTTCAGCCGTTTTATCTGAATAGGGTTTGGTGAAGGAATATTCATTTTGACCACTGGAATCGTAATAACTCAGATTTCCAATTACCTCACTCATTCCAAAATAAGATATCATTGCATATGCCTGGCGTGTTACTCTTTCAAGATCGTTCAGGGCTCCGGTGGAAATTTTTTCAAAATTTACAAACTCGGAGGCTCTGCCACCCAGGATAGCACACATCTCATCCAGCATTTGTTCGGTAGTGGTTATTTGCCGCTCTTCAGGAAGATACCAGGCAGCACCGAGTGCTCTTCCACGAGGAATAATAGTAACCTTTACCAGTGGATTTGCGTGAGGAAGCAACCAGCTGATTGTGGCATGTCCGGCTTCATGGTAGGCAATGGTTTTCTTTTCGTTTTTAGAAATAATTTTATTCTTTTTCTCCAGACCCCCGATAATCCTGTCAATGGCATCAAGGAAATCCTGTTTCCCGATTTTCTTTTTGTTGTTTCTTGCAGCTATCAATGCGGATTCATTACAAACATTGGCAATATCAGCTCCTGAGAATCCGGGTGTTTGTTTTGCAAGGAAATCGACATTTATGGTTTTATCAATTTTTAGCGGGCGGATGTGTACTTTGAAAATATCCTTCCTTTCATTCAGGTCAGGAAGTTCAACAGAGATTTGCCTGTCGAAACGTCCGGCTCTGAGAAGAGCACGGTCGAGAACATCGGCACGGTTTGTGGCAGCCAGGATGATTACCCCGGAGTTTGTACCAAAACCATCCATTTCAGTAAGAAGCTGGTTCAGGGTGTTTTCTCTTTCATCATTTGCCCCAAAACTGGCACTTCTTCCCCTGGCACGACCTACCGCGTCAATTTCATCAATAAATACGATGCAGGGAGCTTTTTCCTTGGCTTGTTTAAATAAATCCCTTACCCGGGAAGCGCCCACACCTACAAACATTTCAACGAAATCCGATCCGGAAATGGAAAAGAAAGGGACATGGGCCTCACCTGCTACAGCTTTTGCCAGGAGAGTTTTTCCGGTTCCCGGAGGTCCTACCAATAAGGCCCCTTTGGGAATTTTACCTCCCAGGTCGGTATACTTTTTTGGATTTTTAAGAAAGTCAACAATTTCTTTTACTTCCAGCTTTGCCTCTTCAAGACCAGCCACATCTTTAAAATCCGTTTTTACATTTGTGTTTTTATCAAAAATCTGGGCTTTGGATTTTCCTACGCTGAAAATATTTCCGGCACCACCGCCTCCGCCACCACTCATTCTTCTGAATATGAACAACCAGATTACTACCAGTATGGCAATGGGTATTAACCAGCCAATGGCTTCACCCAGGTAATTAGGCCTGTTATCATATTCAACTTTTGGAAAGTTCTCATACCCGATTTGCTTTTCCATGGAAACAATAAATCTTTGCCATTCATCAACAGAAATAATGTTCACCAGATAGTCAGCCGACTCCTGTGAAAGCGAATTCATACCACGTCCGGAACCGTCTGATGGTTGTTTCTCTTTGTCGATATAAATTTCTGCGACTTTATTCTGAACAACAACAATGCGCGAAACAGCACCGTCATTTAGTAATTGTTCAAGTCTAACCTGGCTGATCTCATCCACACTACTGCTAAAATTCATGAATTGCAGACTTAAGAAAATCACTGCAATTAAAATGTAGATCCAATAAGCACTGAATTTAGGCTTTTGGGGTCCCTTGGAATTATCCTGGTTGTTCTTTTTGGTTTCTTTTTGGTTTTGATCCATTTTAAATCTCTTTACTCGTCAATATGTTTTTCAATTTTCCCATCTGCCCATAATTCTTCCAGCTGATAAAAATTTCTTTGCTCCGGAATAAAAACATGGACAACAATATCAATGAAATCTATTAAAACCCAGTTGGAATTTTTTTGTCCTTCAACATGATGCGGAGGATTATTTGCCAGTTCTTTTGATTTTAGTCTGACTTCATTTACAATTGCATCAACCTGCGTGGTTGAATCACCTGAGCAAATAATAAAGAATTCACAAACTGAATTTTCAATTTTTCTAAGATCTATACTAACAATTTCCTTGCCTTTTTTGTTTTTTATTGAATCAATAATAACATCAAACAGATTTTGCTCCTTTTTACTGGACTTTTCTTTCATTAAATATCTCTTCTTAATTTCTTTCAATCAGCAACTTATTTATATTAGTTGTCAAATGCCTGCTGGTAAACAACTTTCAAACTGTGAAGTTAATTTATATTTTCGACATTAAGGAATGACATGTTGGAATTTTTCTCTATCATAATCCTGTTCAGATTGTCGAAATATATGACATTATGTCTTGTTTTATTGATTCCCCCATTAAATTGAACCTAAATTCATCATTTTTCAAAGTTTTTTTTGGCTTTTCCGTTGATAAATCCCTTAAATTTAACTTTTCAAGATGGTTTAAATATTTAAACTTAGCTGGAAATGAAAAAAATTAATATGCTGTTTCGTGAATCGCTGGTCTCAACAAATGATTGGCTATCAGAAAATATTGAAAGCATTGAACTGCCTTCCGTTATACATACTAATTTTCAATCAGGGGGGAAAGGTCAGGGAGGGAAAAAATGGGATAGTGAAAAAGGAAAGAATATTCTGGCCAGTATCATAATGCCTGTTCAAAATCTCAGGGCCGATCAGAACTTTTTTATTTCGAAAATAACCGCCCTGTCGGTACTGGAAAGTTTGAATGAGTATTTGGATGAAGCAGTTATTAAATGGCCGAATGATATACTTTTCAACGGGATGAAAATCGCCGGAATTCTGATTGAGAATAAATTAAGCGCCGACCAGGTCGTTCAAACCATCATTGGTATGGGCATCAATATCAATCAAACGGAATTCCCTAAAATGGATATTGAACCTACCAGCCTGAAACGTATCACTTCAAAAGAAACAGATCTGGATGAATTTTTAAATTCTTTATTAATGACTTTCCGGGAGTATTTTGAATTATTGAACCGGAATGAATTTGATTTAATCGACAAATATTATTTTTCCCATCTTTTGAATTTCAATATATGGGCAGAATATAAATTTGAAGATGTACCGTTCAAAGGGATCATTCGCGACGTTATGGATGATGGTTATTTAATCATGGAAACCAGCGACGGAAAGTTCAGAAAATACGGATTTGGAGAAATAAGCTATGTGTTGGAATAAAATTAAAATTCCATTTCGGTCATTCGGTCTATCAGCATGTCCACGAACTCTTTCAGCGGTTTTTTTACCATTCCCATCATCATCGCATTAACCTGTGGATCAATGGTGATTTTAACTGCGGTTTCATTTTCATCTACCGGTTTTAATTGAATCCACATAAGAAAACTTATGGGAGTACTGCCATCTGATGTGATTTTCAGCAGTTTGAATTCTTCTTTTTCTACAAATTTTAATCCTGCATTACCGATTCCATCCACATTGAAGGTACAGGATTCACCATCCGATTCCCAGTTTTTTACTTTATCCGGAGGAATGAGATTTTCGAAGTTATTGAAATCAGCCAGGAAATTATAAATTTTACTATCCTGTGCCTTTATCTTTTCTATTTTGCTTTCTATTTTTGCCATAATCTTTATTTCATCCAGTTTTCAGGATCCAGTCGCCATTTTTTTAATACCTCCAGTTCATCAGGTTTAATATAGCCGGATGACAGAGCTGTTTCAAGCATACGGTCATAATTACTTAAGGTATCGAGGATGCAGTTTGAGTCTGAAAAGTTA
>CBDUPM010000293.1:0-4370 GCA_965369105.1 uncultured Bacteroidales bacterium
TTCAACTGGAGTGCTTCGTAGAGTAAATTCTATGGAATACCGGGATAATAATATGATTTACTTTGAAACAAGTCAGGCATATTTGAATGAACTATTTACTGAAATAGCTTTAAAGCTTGATACAGAATTTAAAAAATCGGATTTATGGCCTGATTCTGAACAAAATTTAATTATTGAATCCCTTACCGACGAAAACGGCTACCTGCATCCAGAAGAAATAATCTTTGTAAATGAACATGGAGAAATCACCAAAAAAACTGCCCTTTCCATAAACAATGAGTCACTGTCAATAGTTCCTGTCATTGATTATGTGCATGAATTCTCGAATACAAACCTAATTGGAGATCAGAATGAAGATGTACATTTATACCTCAAAAGTGGAACTGCTACCATTAAATCCAATGCTCGTTTTGAAATGGAATTTAAATATGAAGGGGAGCGGGACAGCAGAACGAAAGCCAGGTTGGGAAAAGTAAAAAAATTTAATTACTTCCTCGATCCAGAGGTTAATTTTTACACCAGTATTTACCTGGACCTTAAAAATCTGGCAAACATTACCGGAGTTAAATCGCTTTATGACTTCCAAAAAGTATGCACAAAATTTATAGTTGCCCCGGGAGTCCCCATATGGATTAGCCTTGATGCTGATGTTTTTGGTAAGTTTCAAATCCATGCTGACTCTTCTCTGAATGCAAATTGGAACCTGGACAGTAAAAATATCATTAAAACAGGAGCAAGTTATGATCAGGAATCTCAATCCTTCACTCCAATGAATGAATCTGCTCCAAAATACACTACCTTCCCGCTTAATCTCCAGGGAAAGGTGAATGCAAGTACAAAGCTGGAACTATATCCTAAAATTGATATAAATTTCTATAATACTCCTGGCCCATTTGCTGAAATCAAACCCTTCACAGAAGGAATATACAATTCGACAAAACATGAACTTTTAACTCCTGTCGGCTCGGAAAATTTTGTTTCATGGAATAGCAGCATTAATATCGGGCTTGATCTAAAAGTCGGGGCCGACCTGAGATTTCTGGATAATGAGAACAGGAACTATCTGCCGGAAATCATTAAAGTATCTAAACGTTCTATTTGGAAATCACCGGTAAAAATAGTTATGACAAACAACCTTCCTTCAGAGCTAATCTCCGGAAGTTTATACGAGATACGTTTCAAAGTGACTGATTTGATCGGTTTACCTGTCTTCAATTGCCCGGTTTACATTGAAGGAGATGGCGAATTTAACCGCTATATTTCATTAACCAATGCAGAAGGAGAAGTCAGTTTTAACTGGAATATTAGAAATGTGAAGGATATTTTCACATTTAAAGCAGGAATTTATGATGATGAACAATATGAAACAGAAACTATCGAAAAATTCATCCCCGTAAAGCTTTGTTTTGGATGTGAAACCGATATTTTTGAAGACCCCAGGGATGGCAAACAATATAAAACGGTTGTAATAGGTGAGCAAACCTGGATAGCTGAAAATATGGCTTATCTTCCCTATGTAACTGATGCCTCCTTAATATCAACCACCGAGCCATATCATTATATTTATAACTACAGAGGAACTGAAGTTAATGAAGGTACTTTAACCGATGAATACAGGAATTTCGGTGTGCTTTATAACTGGCCTGCCGCCATAAATGCATGTCCGGAAGGATGGCACCTCCCTACTGACAATGACTGGAAAAAACTTGAATTATTTCTGGGTTTGCCTGTAGCTCAGTTAGACCGTTATGGCTGGAGAGGAATAAACACCGGCGATAGAATCAAAGCCACGGGAACAGATCTGTGGTACAGTCCTAACGACCGAGCAAGCGACATGGCAGGATTTTCAGCTATCCCAGGTGGATATTTTAGTGAAGGAAGCCATTTTACCTACAAAGGATCATTTGGAAAATGGTGGACTTCCACAGAAGATGATCCGGATGACAAAATAGCCTACTACCGGGTTCTTCATTTTAACAGCAGTCAAATATTCCGGGGTGAAAATTTTATGGAACATGGCTATTCCGTTCGCTGTGTAAAGGATTGAATCAACATTGAAACCAGGATAATAAGCTTTTTAAACTTTATTTTACCCACCTTGCAAATAATATATCATAAATTCCGTAATAGCTATTCCCTTCCGGGGTGCTCTCTTTATATATGAGCTCCATTTTTTGAAGTGATTTTAATGATCGTAATACCGTAGCCGGGTTTCCAAGTCTGTGGGTTGAAATAAAATCATAGGCCGTGGGTTGAAATACTTTCCTTTCGGAAGCTATTGCCTTTAAAAGCTCCCATTGCGGTTTTGTTAGCATTTCCCGGTAATTATAAAAAACGAACTCCTGCTCCTTTAGAATTTTAGACGCTTCTTCTTTCCATGTTGCAGAACTGATTTTTTTCCCTCCTGAAAGGAACACCCGGTTGCATATTAACTGAACATAATAGGTATGAATATCTGTCCATTCCAGTATTTCCGTAACAGTTTCCTTTGAAATTTCCCTGGAGTGCTTCTTAAAATTCCGGATTATAAACTCCTGATATATATTCTTCTGAAGCTTGCCGATTTTTATAAATTGAGTACTCCTGTAAAATGGCCGCGATGGATTGGCGAAAAGTTCCGTCAGGAGGTGCTGCTGACTTCCCGAAAAAATAAAAACTACATTTTTCAAGCGCTGAATCAGGGAACGAAGCCATGCATCTGTTTGTTTTTCGGGGTACTCAAGGATTTGCTGAAATTCATCTATTGCGATAACCACGGGCTTGGATTGCTCTTCCAGTAAGTTAAATAATTCCGAAATAGATTTTTTACTTTCCTCAGAACTCACTTTGACACTAATCAGGGGTGCTCCACTCAATGCATCATAGGTAATCACCGGCCGAAAGGATCTTAATAACTTCCATAGTTTTTTGCCCAAGGCACTCCTTTCGGTAAACTGAGCAGCAATAGCCGATGAAAACTGGCTTAATAAATCACTCAGGGACTCCATGGCTAAAATATCCAGGTAAATACAGGTATGCCCGCTTTTTATTTTATGAAAAAGATGATGTACAAGGGCGGTTTTCCCTAATCTCCTCAAAGCAACGATAGTAGTGGAGTTTCCTCCCTTAATATTTTGAATCAGAGTGGATAATTCCTCTTCCCTGTCGCAAAAATACTCCGGGCCAAAATAACCGGTTGTCGGAAACGGAGTTTGTGGCTTGGCATCCATATATTACAATTTATAATTTACATATTGCAATTTACAATTTGTAAAATATAAAACCAAACATTCTGAGAATTTTTTTTGGGTACCGGCCGGAAAAGTTTAAAGGCTGTTCAATACTCCTTTCACATATCCGAGCGATTCCATCATTCCCGGCAGGGGATCGTCCTTTTCCGCTTCGTATTCAAGTGCCAGGGTACCCTGGTATTCCAGTTCAACCACTGCTTTCAGAAAACCTGGCATATCGATCACACCCCGGCCAATGATACAAGTCGTTCCCCCGGCATCAGCTGCTGTAACATCTTTAATATGGATATCAAAAACACGATTGAGACAAGTTTTTAAATCCTTTACCGGATGGCGCTGAATCCTGACTGTATGGCCGATATCCAGGCATAATCCCATTCTTTTATCCATATTTTTTATTATTTCATAGGCATCGGTGGCTGCAGGGTAGAAATCATCACCAGGTCCGTGATTATGTATAGCGAGTTTGATGTTATATTCTTTAACCTTTCCTTCCACATAATCCAGAACGGCCGGATAGGGAACCCCAATAATCATTTCCAGATTTGCCATCCGGGCATATTCAAAAGCCTGGTCCACATCTTCTTTTGTTTTCATAGTGATCACCCCTGCTCCATAAAGTTCTATTCCTTTTTCCTTGCACATTGCCAGGGTTTTATGGATCGTCTCACTATCCGAATCCAGCGGAAGATGCATGCTTTTGAAAGTAATCCGGTTTACTCCGCACCGGAGGGTCATCTCCAGGGCGTCTGTAGTTGAAAATTCCCTGAGTGTGTAAGAGGCTACTCCAAGTTTAGTTTTTGAAGAAACCATTCCAGATTTAGAAGCATTCGAAGATGCATTTAGCAATTTGGGAATGGAAACAGCGGCTAATCCTAAGCCTGCTGATTTAAGAAAAAGTCGGCGATTTGGCATGCTTGTGGTATTTAGTTTTAAATCAAGGGAAATACCAAGATAATAAGAAATAAGATAGAATGGATTTTATTCTTTAAGTAATTTTTTATTTCCATTCTTTCCGGACAGTTATCTACTTTAATACAATTTTATCTATTTCAAGTCGAAAACTTTCCGCTTTTTTGTTTGAAATCAGAAAGGAAATCTCTTCCATTAATTTTCCCGGATAATCAGGAAGATTTGGCT
>CBDUPM010000294.1:0-4369 GCA_965369105.1 uncultured Bacteroidales bacterium
TTAAATCCAAACTGATGATTAAATCCAACTACAATCTTCCTGGCTCCCAACTTTTTATACAGGTATTTCATAATAAATTCCTCACAGCTTGTTTTAGCAAAATCAAGCGTAAAATTTATTATAATCAGGTGATCCAGGCCTGTTTCTTCCAGGAGCATTTTCTTTTCTTCCTGTGAATTGATAAGCATTAAATCCTTCCCTTCTTTTTCAGGGTACAAGATTCTTCGTGGATGAGGGTGGAAAGTAACCAGAACCGATTCTCCCTCCAAATCCTTTGCTAATTTGGACAAGCGGGATAAAATAACATGATGACCTGCATGGACCCCGTCAAAGGAGCCTGTGGTTACAACCGGATTTTTTATTTCTGGTAAATTATCGAAGGAATTATAAATCTGCACGGAGTAATTCGTTTGTCTGGCAAAAATATAATAATTTCTAAAACTTAGGAGAAGTGCCTGTAAAAAGAAATGAAAAAAGTCAGAGGCTGAAGTCAGGGGGCTAAATCCTATTCACAGGACTGCATGACAGGGAGAGCATGGAGTTGAAAGAGATGGTGGTTTTGGGTTTCGGATTTGAGATTAAGTACCTTTTTTTGCTTTTACAAAATAGGCCACTTTTTCGAGGGATGTAATCATATCATATTCTTCAAGGAAAATATTATCGGGAACATTTAAAGGCAGGGTGGTAAAATTCAATATTCCTGAAATACCCGCTTCAATGAGTTTTTGAGAAGTTTCGACGGCCACATCTGCAGGGACTGTCAGTAGGGCAATACTGATATTTAATTCTTTTATCTTCAACGCAAGATCCTGCAGGGAAAAACACTTCACCCCGGAAATAACCCTGTCAATTTTGTTTGAATCCACATCAAATGAACCCACAATATTCAGTTTGGATCTTTTGCCTATAAAATAATGAGTTATGGCACGTCCAAGATTACCCATACCGATCACAGCAACATTTAAACCTTCATCTGAATCAATAATTTTACCAATCACATTTACCAGTTCATTTACATCATAACCTTTCCTCTGGCTGCTGCTGTATCCGATAAACATGATGTCACGCCTTACCTGAACAGCGGTTATATTCTGAAGATGTGCCAATTCATGTGAAAAAATGTGGGTTTTCCCTTCAGCCAGACAATTCAGGAGAGTTCTGCGGTATTCACTTAATCTTTCAACCGTTTTTTCAGGCAATGTTGTTGCTTTCATTTTGGTATAATTTATTCGGGTATAGGCAATTTAATAATAAAGGAACTTCCTTTATCAGGTTCACTTTCCACACTTATCTCTCCATTGTAAATATCGGAAATTTTCCTGACAATAGACAAACCAAGTCCGCTACCCAGTATTTTTTTTGTTTTTTCATTCTTTATCCTTACAAACTCCTTGAAAAGCTGGGAGATTTCATCCTCCGTCATTCCGATGCCGGTATCATCGACCCGGATAATTAATGAATTCTTTTCAAAATGAATATTTAAAATCACCTCGCCATCCTCGTTATTATACTTTACTGCATTGGATAACAGATTATTCAGAATGATTTCCAAATCATCCTGTATCATTTTTAGCTTAAGTTCCCTGTCGCAATTTAAGGAGATTGTGATATTTTTCTGAATAGCATAGGGTTTTACGGTACTTATGGCAAGCTTAGCCACTTCCCTGGGCTGAACATCGCTTATTTTTCCTTCTTTTTTCTCCAGTCTGATTTTTGTAAAATCCAATAAATCCATGGTAAGACTTCTCATTCCGCTCAACCGGTTTAATGCTCTTTCAATCATTTGCATATAATCATCGATGTTATCCCCGGCCTGTTTCTCTTTCATCATTAGCAGGTAGGACTCTACAGCATTTATGGGAGCTTTCAGTTCATGGGAAAGGATGGATAAAAACTGATACCGGATCCTTTTCCCCTCCTGCTTCATCGTTTGAGTTATTCTTTTCAGGAATAGCTGTTTGGAAATGTTATCAATCGAAGATTTTAACTCCTGCGGGGTAAATGGCTTGGGAATGAAATCATATGCCCCGTCGTCTGTTGCTTTGACTGCGATTTCAAGGGAGGCATAACTGGTGATCATTGCTACCATGATATCATAGTTTTTTTGTTTGATATATTCCAGGACTTCCATTCCTTTGATTCCCGGTAATTTATTATCAAGCAAAACGATATCCGGCTTTTCCCGGTCAATAATTTCAATTCCTTCTTCCCCGGTTTTAGCCTCCAGGCACTGGAAAGCATAATCCTCATCCATAAATGGGTAACTTATGCGGTGTTTAGAAAGAATCCGGCTAACTCCCGATCTAATTCCGGGTTCATCATCAACCACTAAAACTTTTAAATATTCCATTCTACTTCAATAGTTTTTCGATTTCAAGTTTGAGTTGTTCAGGCCTGGTTCCCTTTTCAAGATATAAATCCGCTTTGATCCAGTTTTTGTCCTCCTGGCTTGAAAGACCGAAATTCATTCCGGTTTCAGCTGACACTCCGGTTGAAATTATAATGGGCAATTCAGGATTCATTTTTTTAAGTTTATAACTTAAGATAAATCCGCTGTCATCACTTTCCATCATCAGATCAAGAATAGCGAGATCCGGTTTAATCTTATCCATTATTTCTTCTGCTTCGCGCTGACTTTCTGCAGAAATTACCTCATAACCCCATTTTTCGAGGTGGAATTTTTGCTGAAATAAATGGTCGTAGTCATCATCTACGATAAAAATTGTTTTTCCTTTCTTTGTCATGATTTAAACATTTCTTCTGGGTAAACTAATTGAAAAACGAGTGAAAGTATCTCCTTTGGCAGGATCAGAATTTGATTCCAGGTCAATTTTCCCTTTATGCATTTTGACCACCCCGTATGCTGTAGCCAGTCCAAGCCCGGTACCTTTTCCTATAACTTTGGTAGTAAAAAAGGGTTCAAATACTTTTTCCATATCAGACTCCATAATTCCTGTTCCTGAATCACATATTCTAATAAATACGGTATTCTCTTTTTCTGACAGTTCTATGGTTATTTTTCCCCCTCCCGGCATTGCTTCAATTGCATTTTTAACCAGGTTACTGATGACCTGAATCATTTGTTCCTGGTCAAGATCGGCAAACAGGTCTTTAAGATATGATTGAATTACAATTTCGACATTTTCAGGAATTACCAGGGATGCAAGACTTTTATGCACCAGTTCATTGAGATTCGTTTCTGAATAGTTTACCTGGTTTTTCCTTGCAAAATTCAAGAGTCCGCCTACAATAGCCTTACATCTTTCTGCCTGCTCAGCAATCAATTTCAGATCCTCCCTGATTTCTGAATCCTCATTTGCTTCTTCCAGGAGAATATTTGAATACATGATTACCACTCCCAGGGGATTATTCAGTTCATGTGCGATTCCGGCCGATAATTGTCCCATATGAGCCAGTTTCTCTGTTTGTTTCAGTACTTGCTGTACGGAAGAGAGTTTATCATTGGAAATGGCCAGGTCATCTATGGAATTGTGTAATTTTTCGATACTGTAGGGAAGGCACATTTCCGTTTCAGCCAGACCTTTAATTATTGCAGTAGCATGATTCCGGCAGGTATCGTATCCACAGGCACCACAATTCAGATGGTCATCCTCACTTTTCTTTCCCATGGAAAGTAAAACTTCATTTATTTCCATTCCGGTAGGATCCGGTAACCTCTGGTCGTCATGATTAAAGGAGCGGCTCAGATCCAGGGATTCTTCAGAATTTAAATCCTTTATCCAGTCTTCTTCATTAAAATTCTGGAGTTTATTTCGCACATAATCCTTGATTTTTATCCTTCTTTGAAATTTATTTCCTTTCCCGGATGTTCCCGGACCCATTATGCAACCTTCGCAACACAATAATTCCAGGTGCTGATGGTCGATCCGGCCATTTTTATATTCTTTTATTGCTTCCTGGAAATCAATTCTCCCTTCCGCAACAATTACGTTTTGTTTTAGCTCCTCTCCTCCCGGATTCACCGTTTCCAGTAAGCCTCTGCTGATTGGAAATAAAGCTCCTTTCCCTGCCCGCGGAGGATCAAAGGCTGAAATCTCTTCCTGGTCAAAGGAGATAGCTTTATTTTCAAACATTTGTCTTATTTCATTGAAAGTGATATTATAATCCACTTCATCCGATTCATCCTTTTTTGCAATACAGGGTCCAATAAAAACGGTTTTGTAGCTTGATTTATCTTTTGATTTTAAGTAGCGTGTAAGCGCCACCACAGGAGAAACCACCGGTACCAGGTTTCTGGTTAATTCCGGATGATATTTTTCAATATACTTTACAATGGCCGGGCAATCGGAGGAGATATAGCCATTTACATTTTCTTTATCCATTAGTGAGCGGTATTCCGGTGCTACCA
>CBDUPM010000295.1:0-4351 GCA_965369105.1 uncultured Bacteroidales bacterium
TTTTAAAAGAAGAGCTGCTGGATCTGAGTGTTCAGGATGAAGAGGAAGTTGCCCTCCTGAGAGTTACTCCTGCGGCCGGATCTATTGGTACTTGCAGATATAAACTTAAGGATCATCAGCATAAAGATTTTGAAAGAATTATGGAGGTCTTTAAAGCACATGATATAGGATATTTTTTCTATATCGGAGGGAATGATTCCCAACATACGGCCTTTAAAGTTTCAGAACTTGCCAGAGAGAAAGGAATGGAAGTGGTTGCTACGGGAGTTCCGAAAACCATCGACAATGATGTAGGCGATAATGAATTTAAACTAATTGATCATACTCCCGGATATGGAAGTGTCGCTCGCTACTGGTCTCATATTGTGCAGAATGCAAATGAAGAGAATATGGGTTCTTCACCTGCTGATCCTGTGCTGGTTTTGCAGGCAATGGGAAGAAAGATCGGATATATTCCGGCTGCAGCCAGACTTGCCGATCCCAAAAGAGAAATACCCCTTCAGATTTACCTGGCCGAATCGCCTCTTTCGCTCGAACAAATGGCCGACAATGTAAACGAACAACTGAAACAGGATGGGCTTTGATGTAGGCAGCATAGGGGAAGTTAAGGATGCCTTCGGACATACCTCATTCGGATCAAGTGAATTATCTGTGTATCAGACGGTGGTAAATTATCTTAATAAAAAAGGTTTGAATGTTTCAGGTGCAGCCAGGGGACAGGTAATGGGAACCGATCAGCGGGATACAGCTATTTATGCCTCTACCATTGACCTTGATGAGGCCTATAAGGTGGGACAAAAAGCAGTTGAAATCGCCCTGAATGAGGGCAATGGTTGGATGGCAACTATTCTAAGGGAACCCGGATTTATTTACAATGTTAAATATGACAAGGTACCACTGGAGAAAGTAGCTCTTTCTGAACGAACTTTCCCATCCCACTGGATTTCTGATTCGGGCTATGATGTAAGTGATGAATTCCTCGATTATGTCAGGCCACTCATCGGAGAGGATTGGGTCTCAGTTCCAATGGTAAATGGAAAACAGCGATTTACCCGGTTTTCAAAAGTATTTGCAAAACAAAAACTTGAATCTTATTTACCAGAAGCATATTAAAATTATACGATTATAAAATAACTAAACATGAATCCTCAACAAATATTAAAAGACCTTCAACCCACAAAAGAATTTTTTATTGGTATAGATTCTGACGGATGTGTTTTTGATACCATGGAAATTAAACAAAAGGAATGTTTTTGCCCGAATGTTATAAAGTATTATGAATTACAAAAGATATCAAAATATGCCCGTGAGACATGGGAATTTGTTAACTTATATTCCAAATCAAGAGGTATAAACCGTTTCCTTGCCTTTCTGGAAGCTATTCAGCTACTTAAGGACAGGCCGGAAGTGGAGGCCCGTGGAATGATTTTGCCGGATACAAGTTCTTTGCTTAAATGGACTAAAACCGAAACCAAACTGGGAAATCCGACCCTTGGAGAATTTGTTAAATCTTCCGATGATGCATTTATGAAGAAGGTTTACGAATGGTCATTGAAAGTAAATGAAGACATTGAAGAAATGGTATATGGAATGCCCCCTTTTCCATTATTTGTTGAATCTTTGGAAAAATTAACCCAAAAAGCTGATGCATTGGTTGTTTCCCAAACCCCGGTTGAAGCTTTGGAAAGAGAGTGGAAGGAAAATGCAATTGATCATTATGTCAGGCTTATAGCCGGGCAGGAATATGGGACTAAAACAGAACACCTGGCCCTGGCTGCAAAGGGGAAATACCCTGATGACAAAATATTGATGATAGGGGATGCTCCGGGTGATTTAAAAGCTGCAAAATCAAATGGGGTATTATTTTTCCCTATAAACCCCGGACACGAGGAAAAATCATGGGAAAGATTTTATAAGGAATCATTGGACATGTTTTTTATGGGGAAATACAGTGGTTCCTATGAAACTAAATTAATTAATGAATTCCAGGCATACTTACCTGAGAAACCGCCATGGAAAAACACAAAATAGAAAATGTTATACTATTCCAAAGGAAAATATAGTTCGAAGGATGAATTGGAAGATCTGGACGCCATTGATCTTCGTGAAGGAGTATATTCGGCACTTGATCAGCTGGGTAAGCCTTCAAATGTTTTAATTATTCCTCCCGATTTTACCCGATTTCATTCCCGTGCCGGTGAAATTACTGAAATGATCTGGGAATATTATGGGGATGCGTTAGGGGCAGTGCTCCCTGCACTTGGAACCCATTTCCCGATGACTGAGGACGAAATTCAGACCATGTTTGGAGAGGTCCCCAAAGAGCTTTTTAAAGTTCATAACTGGAGAGATGATATAGTGACACTTGGAATGGTTCCAGGCAAATTCCTGCATGAAGTATCAGAGGGAAAGATCGATTATGACTGGCCAGCCCAGGTGAATAAACTTCTGATTGAAGGAGATTTTGACCTGATAATTTCGGTGGGCCAGGTCGTACCCCATGAAGTAATAGGAATGGCAAATCATAACAAAAATATCTTTGTGGGAACCGGAGGGGCAGAAGGTATTAATAAAAGTCATTTTTTAGGAGCCGCCTATGGTATGGAAAAGATTATGGGAAGGGCAGATACTCCCGTACGGAAAGTTCTTGATTATGCCGAGAAAAATTTCGGGGCTAAACTGCCCATTATATACATGCAAACAGTTTTGGCCAAGGTTGAAGGTACAGGTCTTAAAACCCGTGGATTATTTATCGGAGACGACCGGGAATGTTTTGATCTTGCAGCAGAGCTCTCTCTGCAGGTTAATTTTCAATTGCTGGATAAACCCCTCAAAAAAATAGTAGTCTATCTGGATCCTTCAGAATTTAAATCAACCTGGCTCGGGAATAAAAGTATTTACAGAACCCGTATGGCAATTGAGGATGGGGGAGAATTAATTGTTCTTGCACCCGGGCTAAGGGAGTTTGGAGAAGATAAACAAATCGACCTTCTGATCAGAAAATACGGATATCAAACCAGCGAAGAAGTTTTGAAACTATGCCGGGAAAATGATGATCTGGGTGAAAACCTAAGTGCAGCAGCGCATTTAATTCATGGCTCTACTGAAAACAGATTTAAAGTGATTTATTGTCCGGGAAAATTAAGCCGGGAAGAAATAGAATCTGTGAATTATGAGTATGCAGATGTTTCAGAAATGATGAAACGCTATAATCCGAAGAAACTGGTGGATGGAAAAAATATTATGGAAGATGGAGAAGAAATTTTTTATATTTCAAATCCTGCCCTTGGCTTGTGGGCATTTAAAGAAAGATTCAAATGATTCGAATTGTGGCCGATGAAAAAATTCCCTTTCTGAAAGGAGCATTGGATGATGTTGCCGCGATAAGCTATATGCCGGGGAATAAAATTTCATATGCGGATGTAAGGAATGCAGACGGATTAATCATAAGAACAAGGACAAAATGCAAGCCTGAGTTGCTGGCCGGAAGTAAAGTGAAATTTATTGCGTCCGCCACAATAGGTTACGACCATATCGATACAGACTATTGCGATAAAAACGAGATCTACTGGACCAATTCTCCGGGCTGTAACTCAGCTTCTGTTGAGCAATATGTAGTTTCAGCCCTGCTTGAACTTGCTGTAAACAAAACATACTCACTTGAAGGAAAAACCATTGGGATTATAGGGGTAGGAAATGTGGGTTCAAAAATTGCGGAAATTTCCAAACTGCTTGGATTAATCCCATTATTAAATGATCCTCCAAGGGCAAGAGAGGAAGGGCAAGAGGGGTTTGTTTCCCTGGATGAACTAATGGAAAAATCGGATATCATAAGCTTTCATGCACCTTTAAATCTCTCGGGTGAGGATAAAACATATCATATGGCTGATGATAGGTTTTTTGAAAAACTGAAATCCCCAATTGTTTTAATCAACGCCTCACGGGGTGAGGTAATAGATGAAAATGCCCTGCAAAAAGCCATCAGGAGCGGGAAAATTCATCACTCAGTATTAGATGTCTGGGAAAATGAGCCGGACATAAGCAGGGATCTGTTAAATTTAGTTACTATAGCAACTGCACATATAGCCGGATACTCAACCGAAGGAAAAGTAAATGGAACCCTTATGGCAGTCCATTCGGCCTCAAAATATTTTCAGCTTGGACGTGATAACTGGGAACCCGGTAAAATTCCGGGCCCGGAACAGAACCAAATTGTAGTAGATTGCACCGGACTTGATAAATTGGAAATCATTCATAATGTTTATATTCAATCTTACAATATTATGGAAGATGATACACTACTGAGAGAGGCTCCATCTTCTTTTGAAAGCTTAAGGGGAGGGTACCGGAT
>CBDUPM010000296.1:0-4350 GCA_965369105.1 uncultured Bacteroidales bacterium
CCAAATGTTTATATTTCTATCTGCCAGTGCGGTTGTCGCCCTTGCCACCACCCCCGGGCGTCTGACATTTGTACCCAGGGCGCAAACCAGGGCACAATCCATGTAATTAACCTGGTAGTATTTGTTTTTTAATTCATTTATAAGAGACTGGCTTGCATCTTTCTCCCAGATTACCTGGGTTATGGAATTAGCATTGGTGGATTTCAGGATATAACTTACCCTGTATTTTTCAAAAATATTCATTATTCCCTTATCAAATCCAACACTACCTACCATCAGGGGATCATGGACTTCAATGGCAACCACCTTATCTGTTCCTGTAATGATTTCAACTTTTGAATTTTCGTTTATGAAATCGCGGGAAATAATAGTTCCGGGATGCCCGGGTTCAAAGGTGTTTTTCAGACGAATATTGATACCGGCCAGTTCAAGTGGTTTTGATGCTTTCGGGTGAATGGCCTCCATTCCGATATCTGCAAGCTGATCGGCCACATTATAATTAGTTTGTCCAACCGGTACCGATTTTTCAATTCCAACAATATTCGGGTCGGCGCTGGATAGATGGAATTCCTTATGAATAACCGCCTCATCAGCCTTTACTTCAACCGCTATTTTACTGAATGTAACCTCGGAATACCCCCTGTCAAATTCCCGCATGATTCCTTCTGTACCTTTGGTATATCCGGTAGCAACCGGTAATACTTTTGCAAAGTCAATATTCATGAATTCCTTTTTGATTCTTTCATCAATACTGATTGATTCGGCATCATCAAAGCCACATAAATCAACAAAAACCGAATTAATTCCATTATTTTTAAGTATTTCCACCGAATTAAAAGCGGAATGCGCCTCTCCAATGGAAGAAAGTATTTCCCTGGCAGCCAGGAGGATATTCTGACGGTTAACATATCCTGATGCAAGAACTGCAGCCAGACTATTTAAATAGTTTTTAGCCTTTTCGATCCGACCTTTTATAAAATTATCAGCCACTGACTGGTCCAATCCGATTGCCTCAAATTGCCGGTTAAGATTTATCAGTTTTTCCAGGAGGGAGTCAAGTGCAGCATTATAATCTTCGTTATTTTCAAAACGGGAATATATCCCTTTTTCACCTGATTTTTTATGTTCAAGTAACCAATTTGTGACGTTGGTATAAGCCGAGACAACAAAGATCCGGTTATAATACTCACCATCTTTTCTGCCACCGAGAATAATATTGTTGAGGCATTCATCAAACTTGGACATGGATGTCCCGCCAATTTTTTCAACCGTTAACATGCTTATCTTTTGAGTTAATACAAATCTGGGTCACAAAATTAGAAAGAAATTCAGAAAAATATGTTTTTTAGCAGAAATGATTGAGCAATACTGAATGAAAAGCTTGAGATTCAGGCTTTATCTGTTAAACTTCAATGGCATGGCAGCTCGGGGATTTAATAATTCACCCTCATCAAATACCAGTTTCCCATTCACAAATGTTTTTTTTACCGAGGATGAAAAAAGCGTTCCTTCCAGAGGGGACCAGCCGCATTTGTAATGAAGATTGTTTTTGGAAACAGTCCATTCAGACCGGGGATCAACCAGAACGATATCTGCAAAATAACCTTCTTTTAAATATCCTCTTTTTTCCACCTGGAAAATATCTGCCGGTGTATGACACATTTTCTCAATCACTTTTTCCCGGGAAATATATCCTTTTGCGGCAAATTCCAACATAGTGACCAGGGAATGCTGGACCATAGGTCCACCAGAGGGAGATTTGAAATAGGGATTGTTCTTTTCTTCCAGAGTATGAGGGGCGTGGTCGGTCGCGATAACGTCCAATTTATTATTCAATACAGATTCAAACAGGGCCTTTCGGTCCGATTCCTTTTTTACAGAAGGATTCCATTTGATCAGGCTGCCTTTTGTATCATAAAATTTGTCATTAAACCAAAGATGATGAATACAAACTTCGGAAGTAATCATTTTCGCCGTTGAAGGAATATCGTTTCGGAAGAGGTCCAGTTCTTTTTCAGTGGAAATATGAAGTACATGCAATCTGGATCCGTGTTTTTTTGCCAGGCTTACTGCCAGAGATGAAGAGAGGTAACAGGCTTCGGCACTTCTTATTTCTGCATGGTAACGAAAGGGCATGTTTTCGCCATATTTTTGAAAGTATTCAGAAGTGTTTTTCCTGATGGTGTTTTCATCTTCGCAATGTGTAGCAATCAGAACCGGGCTTACAGCAAAAATCTTATCCAGACTCTCGATATTATCCACCAGCATATTTCCGGTGGAAGAACCCATAAATACTTTCAGGCCGCATACGCTTTCCGGATCAATTTTTTTAATTTCATCTATATTATCATTGGTTGCACCCAGGTAGAAGGAGAAATTCACAAGTGATTTTTCAGATGCGATTTCAAATTTTTTGTCTAATTCCTTAATAGTGGTTGCCTGGGGTATGGTATTAGGCATTTCCATGAAAGAGGTTACTCCCCCGGCTGCGGCGGCTCTGGATTCGGTATATATATCTCCCTTATGTGTGAGTCCGGGTTCTCTGAAATGCACCTGGTCATCGATAACACCAGGAATGAGGAGCTTTCCTTCTGCTTCTATAATGGTAGTTCCTCCGGGGGGATGTATATTTTTTGCACTGATTTTTGAAATATAAGCATCTTCAATAAGCAGGTTTGCTGTGTAAGTTTTTCCTTCGTTTATAAGAGTGGCTTTATTAATAAGGTATGAACTCATAATTATAGGCTTCTTTTATAGGACCTGAAAAAGCTGTTGAATTTCATTTTTATGACGCCCCAAACTGCTTCATGAACGATTCCTCCACTCATTTTTGAACTTCCTTCTTTCCTGTCGGTAAAAATAATGGGTACTTCAACAATATTAAAACCATATTTCCAGGCAGTGAATTTCATTTCAATTTGAAAGGCATATCCTTTAAATTTAATTTTATCCAGGTTTATGGTTTCTAATACTTTCCTGGAATAGCATTTAAAACCAGCAGTGGAGTCATGAATTTTCATTCTGGTAATCCATCTCACATAGACGGATGCAAAATACGATATCAATACTCTTCCCATGGGCCAGTTCACCACGTTGACACCGGAAACATAACGTGACCCTATTGCCATATCAGCTCCTTCTTTAGCACAGGCGTCATGTAGTTTTTCCAGGTCGAAAGGATTATGAGAAAAATCAGCATCCATTTCATATATATAACTGTACTTCTTCTCAAGAGCCCATTTGAATCCTTCAATATATGCCGTACCCAGACCCAGTTTACCTTCTCTTTCAAGTAAGTGTAGCCTTTGAGAATGACTTTTTTGCAATTCTTTTACAATGGCCGCTGTCCCGTCGGGTGAGCCGTCATCAATAACAAGGATTTCAAATTCGGTTTCCAGCTTCAGGACTACAGATATAATATTACCTATATTTTCTTTTTCATTATAGGTAGGGATTATTACAAGATTTTCTTTCAATTTATTTCTTCTCTGATTAATGGGACGAAGATAAGATTTTTGAAGTAAAGCGAATACACTGGCGGGTTAAAATGTGTTAATTCAGGAACCCGGGCTTTGTGTTTTTTGAATGCAGGTGGAGGAGAGTGCTCAATAAAACTTAGTACCCATGAGGTCTGGGCCGGGATGGGTGTTAAATTGCTAATGTGCTGAAATGCTAAATTGCTAATTGAAGAGGGGGAATGTTTAATTTCAGTTTCAGAATTAAGGATTGAATTAGCCGGGGGACCCGCTTGTTGATAAAATTCCTGAAGAAGTTTCAATGGCTTTTTATGTGATAAACAGCTTCTTCTAATAAGGTATTGTCTGTCATCTTAAAGGGAATGTCAAAAAAGTTTTGAAATTATTATTCAGAATATCAATCAGATAGCATTTTTCTTATAAATTATTTACCAGAATGTTTGGTGATTAAAAAAATCACTTCTATATTTGCAGCCCCAATACGGGAAAAACGTTCTCACAATCTACAGAAAATGGTGCTAAAATTCCTAAAAAAGATTAGGTGATTTTAAAAAAAATTGTTTATCTTTGCACCCGCTTTTCAAACGAGAAAGTTCTTTAAATGGATGTAAGAAAATAACCAAAAAATATTTAAAAAATATTTGGAAGTTATAGTAAAGTAACTACCTTTGCACCCCGCTTTTCTTTAAGCGAGTTTTTTGAAAAAGTTCCAGGGGAATGGGTGTAAAAAAATAAATCAAAAAATCATTAAAAAGATTTGGAGATTAAAACAGAAAGTTATTATCTTTGCATCCGCTTTTCAAAAAAGCAAGTTCTTAAATTGATTCTTGATTATAATGAAGCAACAATTGAAAAAGCATTTAAATTAGAAGAA
>CBDUPM010000297.1:0-4316 GCA_965369105.1 uncultured Bacteroidales bacterium
CAGAAATTTATAACTCAACCATGACATTAATTCCATTCCTGTTTTCAGTGCACTTTCATCCACATAAAAACCGGAGGTATGCAATGCACCCGCCTTTTTCCCGGGCTCAGATGTTCCTAAACGATACATAATGGAGGGGTAATTATTAGAAAAATAGGCAAAATCTTCAGCTGTCATCCGTATATCCAGCTTCTTCACATTTTCATCTCCCAGGTATTCACGGGCATAAGATGAAATAACCGGGCTAAGTTCCTCATCATTGTGAAGCACCGGGTATCCATGCCTGATTTCAATCTCAGCGGAGCCACCGGCAGACTCAGCAATACTGTTGACCATCTTTTTAATTAATTCATGCGCCCTTCTTCTCCATTCTTCATCCATGGTCCGGAATGTTCCCTCAATGAATACTTCATCGGGTATAACGTTTACTGCTCCGCCGGCAATAACTTTTCCAAATGAAAGTACGGTTGGAACACCCGGCTTATTATTACGGCTGGAAATTTGTTGCAGAGAGACAATTACCTGGGAGGCAATTAAAACCGGATCAATGAGACTTTCAGGTAAAGCACCATGGCCGCCTTTTCCTTTAATGGTAATATAAATCTCATCACTGGAAGCCATATAAATCCCGCTTTTAAAACCTACTTTCCCTGCTTCAAATTCAGGGTAAACATGTTGTGCCAAAACCAGGTCTGGGTTTAAATCCCCAAACAGATTCTCAGCTAACATCAATTTTGCACCACCGGGTATTTTTTCTTCGCCGGGTTGAAAAATAAACAATACTTTTCCACTGAGTTCAGATTTTAATTCATTTAAAATCCTCACAACACCCAGCAGGCTGCTGGAATGGACATCATGCCCACATGCATGCATCACCCCTTCATTGATTGATTTGAAAGGAAGCTGATTTTTCTCCTGAATGGGCAGGGCATCCATATCGGCCCTCAGGGCCAGTAATTTACCCGGTTTCACCCCTTCAATTTCTGCAAGGATACCGGTTTTCACAATACCTTTTTTATACTTTATTCCCCACTTATCAAGCACCGAACATATATATTCCGATGTTTTGAATTCCTGGAAAGAAAGTTCAGGATGTTGATGGATATGCCTTCTTATTTCAAGTATTTCTGTAAAATACTGATCCGATAAAGTCTCAATTTGATTCCTGATATCCATTCTTTATTTTCCAATGATCATTTTTAAACCTACAACCAACATTAATCCGCCAAAAATTTGCTTTAATGTTTTCTCTGGCAATTGTACGGCCCAGAGTGAACCAAAATAGGATCCGAGCAAAAAGGTTACTGCCAGTACAGCTGCAAATTTCAGATTCACATAACCCCCTTTATAATAGTTTATTACAGCGAAAATCCCAATTGGAGCCAGTAAAGTGGCCAGACTGGTTCCCTGTGCGTCGTGCTGGCTGAATCCAAGAATAAAAACCAGGGTCGGAATAATAATAATACCTCCCCCAACACCCAGGGTGCCTCCAATAAATCCGGCCATAAGACCCGCGACCACAAGAATAAGAAATTGTATGAGTGTCATTTAATTAGTTTTGGAATCAGAGCTAAAGTATTTTCTTTTATTAAAAATCCAAATTTAAAGAAAAATAAAAAATTCGGGGTAGAATAATATTATTTTCGATACCCCATGCCCAATCCAGTCGGACAAAATATCCAAAAAGCCTGCTCCTTACTCCAAAACCATAACCTGCAACCAGGGGATCTCTGAATGAATCGATAACCACTTCAACCGGACCGCTGGTAATGGTTTCATTATCATATTCATTTTCTCCGGACCAGGGATGTAATCCCGTCCATGCAGTTCCTCCATCAAAAAACCCGATGAGCTGGAAATTATTTAAAAAACTGGAGGACAATGGCCTGTTGGCAAAATACCTAATGATGGGCCATCTTAACTCCGTATTTATTAACGCAAAATTGCTGCCATTCCTTATGTTTTGAGTGAAACCCCTGAGATTTGTAGCAACGGTTTGAAAGGCATAATTCTTATCATAATCTATGGGTACGGATCGGTCAAAAGTCTCTACTCTGGGAGATAAATTAGTCCAGTTATCTACGCTACCCAGGTAATAAATCAAGGGGGTGTTTCCGAAGGAAGTTGAGGTGGCAAAGCGATTTGCCCAGATGAGGGTCCTGTGGATCCGTGTATAATGACGGAAATCTGCTCCAAGAACCACAAGGTCGGATTTTTTTTGGCCGATTTGCTTATATCCTTCTGCAAATAGCTTAAACCTGGCTCCTGTATACAAATTCAAACCCAATGATCGTGTATTATCAAAAATATACTCCGTTTTTAATCCTGCCCATGGTTTAACAATATCACCCCGGTTCAGATTATCCAGGTTAGTGGATAAAAAAACTGTCCGGTCATTTCTGAAAATGACCGAAGACCGGATTGCAGTTACCTGGTTGAGTGGAAATTTCATAATATACATCAACTCATGGGTATAGGTCTTGAGGAAAGATGTCTCTGACTGGGTATTAAATACCTGACGGTGAAAAATAACCTGTTTGTCCCATCTTGTTTTTAAATCCTCGAAACTCAATAAAAACTCATTCGAATTGAAATCGGTTGCAAAACGAACTCCTCCAATAATCCTGTAATCCTCAAATAAATCGTTGGCTCCAACCTTAAAGAGCATATTAAATCCCGGATTAAAATACACGGCTCCACCTGTAAATGCCTGATAGGATTCATTTAAAAAGCTAAAGTCAATTTGACTTACCAGGTAATTGGGATAAAAGGAGCGCTCATAATCAATATACCGCATGGGAATTTCATCAATGGTATCCATTACCAGGCTTAAATTATTATCCCTGAGCCGGTTATTGTAATAATTTAGCTTTTCACGTTCGAATATATAATTATTTACATCGATCAAATTAAAATCCAGTTTAAATGTATCCTGCCCGGCAATAATACTATTGTCCACAACATCCTTCATGGAGATGGTTTGCCTAACAATCTGGTTGATACTGTCACGGGCTCTGAGTTTTTTTGTATTCTCGATACTGAAAATACTGGCTATCGGGTTTTTATCTTCCGGATCAGAAGTGTCTAATTTTCCGCTGTACATATTATACCTTCCGTCATGATATATGACCTCCACATAGTCACCGGAAGCCGGAATAAAATCATGTTCCAAAATATTTCTCCGGTAATTGCTTATTGCTTTGCTCCTGGCAAAATAATTATAATGTGTAATGGTGTCAATAAAGGCTATTGAACTGTCATATTTGGCAAAATACCGGTTGAGAACTCCTGATTTATCACTTAAATAGAGAAATTTATTTTTTGAAACCGGATAAGGATTGTACCTGCTTCCATAATCACGGTCCGATATTCTTCGAAGTTCGTCAGGTTTGTTCAGGTTATAGATAAATATGGAATAATATTCACTGATAGATTCCGGGTCCCGGCTATTATCCAATACATCAGATTTCCTGTTGGATGTAAATAAAATTTGATTCGATTTATCAAAAAACCGTGGATTGAGATCATCTGCAATATCGTTGGTAAGGTTTTTATTGGTACCGGTAACAATATCATGGATGTAAATATCTGTTTGTCCCCTGTAAACCCCTGAAATAACAAATTTCAGACCATCGTCAGAGTATGAAAAATCAAGAATTTTTTCAAAATACACAAAGATCCTTGAATTGAATTCATCCAGGTTCAGATCATAATAGGTTAATCTGATTTCTCCTTTTTCCTCCTCAATCCAGGAAAGAATTCTCCCGCTTGGGTGCCATGCAATCAGGGGATAAGAAAAATCGGCCATTTTCTCAATTTTAAAACCGGCTTTATCCAGTCTTTTCTTTTTCCGGGTATTGAGATTATGCATAAAAAGCCGGTACTGTCCGTCTTCATTTGTCACATAAGCAAGATTCTCACCGTCGGGACTCATTTTTACCTGGCTGTATACTTTTTTCTTTTTAGGTTTGCGTACCAGCTCTTCCCTGGGAGGTAATTCACCATAACTCTCATAGTCCATGTATAAATTCAGATAATATCCAAGCCATTCATCCGATAAATCCTTTAGTGGCATACCCAATACGGAAAGA
Source organism: uncultured Bacteroidales bacterium (assembly GCA_965369105.1). Taxonomy (GTDB): domain Bacteria; phylum Bacteroidota; class Bacteroidia; order Bacteroidales; genus JAGLSB01. The sequence goes on from CBDUPM010000297.1 coordinate 4,092, forward strand.
AATCCCACATTTGAATTCCGGTTGATCCTTGTGAGATATAAAATATTCGGAATCACTGATTCACCATAAGTATCAGCAACATACTTCCAGAAAGAATGACCTGCATATAAAGCTTCCACCCCTTCCAGCCGGTTAAACTTATCGAAACGGCCATCCAGAACGGCATCTTTTACATGATTTTCCAGTTCATAGTCCCATGGATTGGCGATATAGGATACCAGGCCG
>CBDUPM010000298.1:0-4271 GCA_965369105.1 uncultured Bacteroidales bacterium
TGTGAGAAGTTCAGGATTGGATATATACCAGGGTAAACAGCCCCATTTCCTCACACCATTCTTTTAATTCACACTTTTTTTTGATTGATATCCTGAATCCATTGATAAAAGATTAGATGAATTCTCTTTTTACAAGTAAATTGCGAGCTTTATTTTGAATAAACTTATTTTACAACAATTGATAATTATATTAAAATCATGACCACAGAACTTTCCACAGTCAAAGACAAAGTCAAAACTTACATACTGGAAGTGACAAGCGTAGAAGAGAGTAAAATTAAAGATGATACTCTTTTCTTCAAAGAGGGATATTTCGATTCTATGGGTTTTGTTCTATTGATCACCTTTCTTGAAGAAAATTTTGGGATTCAAACCAGTGATTCAGATCTGGTAGAAGAAAATTTTGAATCGGTAAATGCAATTACTGACTTTGTTGGCCGCAAATTAAATTAAATATTTATGTGCGGAATTGCCGGCATAATAGATTTCAAAGGCAGGAGGAATGAAATTCCCACAGTTGAATCCATGCTTTCCGCAATCAGCTATCGCGGACCGGATGAAAGTGGGATCTACCATTCTCCAAAAGCAACCATAGGCAATGTCCGATTGAGTATCATTGATATTTCCGGAGGTCAGCAACCCCTGTCTGATCCCTCCGGCAGATACTGGATCGTTTTTAACGGTGAAATTTTCAATTATACAGAGCTCCGTACTGAACTGGTAGCAAAGGGATGTGTCTTTGCGACCCAATCCGATACGGAGGTTTTAGTGCAATTATATGCTGAAATGGGCGAAAGCTGTCTGTCAAAACTAAACGGGCAGTTTGCATTTGCCATATGGGACAAACAAACAGAAGAGGTGTTTTTTGCCCGCGACCGGGTGGGAATTCGTCCTTTTTTCTACCATAAATCAGACAATGGAGTTTTAACATTTGCATCCGAGATTAAATCAATTTTTGCGAATAATGAAATAATTCCGGAGTTCGACCTTGAAAACCTGTCCCAGATCTATACCTTTTGGACGGCCATCACTCCGGATACAGCGTTTAAGAATATTTTCGAATTGCCTCCCGGACATTTTATGAAGTGGAGTAAAAAAGGTTTAAGGATTGAGAAATACTGGGATCTCGATTTCAGCAATATAAATCACTCCCTCTCTTTGGAAAAAGCCATAAAGGGTTTTGATGAACTTTTTTCTGATTCGGTGAGAATACGTTTACGTGCTGATGTGGAAGTAGCAGCCTACTTAAGCGGAGGAATAGACTCCAGCGCGACCGTTTCCTATATAAAAAATATTGAGCCCGGTGTCCTGAATACCTTTTCTATAGGATTCGATGAGAAGGATTTTGATGAGACATCCTTTCAATCGGAGGCAGCAAAGTATTATGATACCCGACATAAATCAATAAAATGCAGCTCAAAAGAAATTGCCGAAAGTTTTCCAAAAGTCGTCTGGCATTCTGAAACTCCTGTTATCAGAACAGCCCCTGCTCCAATGATGTTACTTTCAAGATTGGTACGTGAGAACAATATCAAAGTTGTGATAACCGGTGAAGGTGCTGATGAGATGCTGGCAGGATATAATATATTTAAGGAAGCAAAAATCCGCAGATTCTGGGCTTCACAACCAGGTTCAACAATCAGACCTTTACTCCTGAAACGATTGTATCCCTATTTGCCACAGATGCAGAATGCGAATCCTGCTGTGCTGAAAATGTTCTTCGGATTTAAACTTGAAGATACCGGAAATCCATTCTATTCTCATTTATTAAGATGGAATAATTCCAATCATATAAAGAAACACTTTTCATCTGATGTAAAATCTTTACTCAACGGATATTCCCCCTTTAACAGGCTGGAAGAAAGAATTCCGCATGGATTTGAAAACTGGGGAAGCCTGGAAAAGTCACAATGGCTTGAATCAACCATCTTTATGTCTGGTTATCTGTTATCTTCCCAGGGCGACCGGATGGGAATGGCAAATTCGATCGAAGGAAGATATCCCTTTTTAGACTACAGGCTGATTGAGTATTGTGCTTCCCTGCCGGACAATCTCAAACTTAATGGATTGAACGAAAAGTATTTACTAAAAAAGACTCTGAATAACAGGATCCCTGAAAGCATTCTTAAAAGATCGAAGCAGGCTTACCGGGCACCCATTAAAAGTACATTTCTGTCTGAAAGTTCACCCGAATATGTGAAAGAAATGCTAGGCCCTTCTTTTACTTCTAAGGTCGGAGTGTTTAGTCAGAAATCAATTTCAGATTTACTTAATAAAATAGAAAAAACCGGTACCAGCTCGGAAGTTGAAAATATGGCGCTGGCCTCCATTATTTCAACACATTTGCTGTATTCGCAGTTTATGGAGGGAAATCACAGGGGGAGTGGACCGGAGAGCTTGAGGAATTTGAGGGTGATCAGGGATTATCCCCAAACCCCTTAAAGGGGGCTGACCCCGACCCTTCTCGAAGTGTTGGGACAGGCTCTGAAAGGGGCAGTGGAACCCCCAAACCCCCTAAAGGGGGCTGAAAGAAAGATTGTTTAATTGAATTAAACTATTAAAAAGAGTAATGAATTTCTTTTTCGTTAAAACAGGAGTTTAGAAAAAGCCCCCTATAGGAGGTTGGGGGTATTGGTGTGGATGAAGCGCAGGTTAAAAAGCTTACAAACGGGCTTTGGGAAGAAAGAAAAGGGACTAATTTTATTTTTGGAAATGACTATTGAAAAAAGTATGTTTTATGGTGCGAGTCCTAATACATTTGAGAAGGCTGCAGAATTAAGAAAGAACATGACTGACACGGAGAAGGTTTTATGGCTGGAATTGAAAAATAGAAAGGTTTTTAAGACTAAGTTCCGGAGGCAGCATCCTATTGATATTTTTGTTGTAGACTTTTATTGTCACGAATACAAGCTAGTTATTGAAGTTGACGGTAAGATTCATTTAAAAAAAGATATCCAAGAATACGATAAAGGAAGGCAGGCTGAATTAGAGAATCTCGGAATAACTGTATTGAGGTTTACTAATGAGCAAATAAACACAGATATTGAGGCAGTAAAAAGAAAGATATTGGATTATATTGGAAATATGGATGACGATACTCAAATTAACTGATAATTGATGGGGATAGGATTTTGCTTTGGTAGTTTGAATTAAAAGTTAATTACCCCTAAACCCCCTAAAGGGGGCAAAGAGTGATTGAATTTTCACATCAGGTGAAATGGATTTACAAAAGATATTATAATAAAACCGGGAAGATACCCCCAAACCCCCTAAAGGGGGCTGGAAGAAGGGTTGACTTTTTGTGCAGGACGCAATGGATTTGCAAGGGTAAAATAATAAAACCGGGAATATACCCCCAAACCCCCTAAAGGGGGCTGAAAGAAGATTGGAATATGAATAAGATAATTTCTATTATTAAAAAAGCTGTTGTTGATTAATTATACCCTGGATGGAGAAGAGCCCCCTTCAGGGGGTTGGGGGTGTAAAAGGATGGAAGTAACGTACAAGTTGGGGTGTTAAGGGTTGATAATGTTACACTTAAACAAATAGTTATAAAAATTAAAATTTAGAATTAACAATACCAAAAACACATACATCATGAACTCAAAAAAACCCTTTTCAAAAGACATTATCTTACTGGATGACATTGAAATGGTAGTCGAAAATATTACCAGTCAATTAAAGCAGGATGTAATTCACAAAATCAAACGTTTTGGTGCAGTAGTTGGAATAAGCGGAGGAATAGACTCATCTGTTTGCATGGCTCTGGCAGCAAAAGCTTTTGGCCCGGAAAAAGTTCTTGGGGTAATGATGCCTGAACAGGATTCCAGTGGCGATAGTGAAGAGCTTGCACGGGAATTGGCCGGTAAGTTTGGTGTAAAGGCGATTAAAGAAGATTTAACTCCGACATTGGCAGGATTCAAGTGTTATGAGAGAAGAGATGAAGCTGTAAAAAGAGTTTTCCCGGATTATGATCCAAAAACATGGAAAATGAAAATTGGGGTCAGACAAAGTGGACTTTACAGTAATTTACCCCCTTTATTTACCCTTACCGTAATTGACCCCAAAGGAAACCAATCTGATAAATTATTACCGGCAAAAGAATATATGCAAATTGTTGCAGCTTCAAACTTCAAGCAGAGATCCCGAATGTCCATGCTTTATTACCATGCGGAAGCCTTGCACTATGCGGTAATTGGAACTCCTAATAAACACGAGCAGGAACAGGGATTTTTCGTGAAGTACGGCGATGGGGGAGCCGATGTTATGCC
>CBDUPM010000299.1:0-4252 GCA_965369105.1 uncultured Bacteroidales bacterium
CCCCAGTCTGATAGTTGTCCGCGCTGTGAAATACCATGCATCGGAATCAGCCGGGTTAAGATCAAGTGCCATGGCAAGGTCCCTGTCTGCATTTTTATAGGTCCTGGCCTGAAAATAACTCTCCCCACGGGCTAAATAATATTTAGCAGCTGGTTTTCCGGAAGAAATGCATTTATTGAGAAGTTTAAGTGCATCCAGGTAACGACCTTCCTCCATAAATATTTTCGAGATTTCATATAATGATTCGCTTTCGTCAGGATAATAATTTTGGAAAAAACGAATATCCTTTAGAGCATTCTCAAATTCCCCGACTTGCTGATAGGCTTTTGCCCTTTTAATATAGAGTTGAAATTTTTCGGGAGAATATTTTACGGCTTGTTCAAAATCAGAGAGTGCCTGTTTGTATTTCTTTAATTCATAATTTAAATCTCCACGCATTTCATATAAATCAGGATTCCTCTTATCTGAATCAATAGCTGAGTTTAGGTCGCTAAGAGCCAGGTCCTTATTGTCCAACAGATGATAGATTTCCGCTCTTTTTTTCAATAAAACCGATTTCCTGTAACCATTTTTAATACCCCCGTTTACTAAATCCAGAGCTTCAATATATTCATCGTTCTTAATCGCATAATCGGCATCGGCAAGCAGACGGTCAAATTTTGAATAATAGTTTCCTTCATTCCAGAATGAGATCCAGGATTTTTCATTTTCAAATCGTTCAAAATCAGGATCCAGATGAATTTGACTTTCTGCTATCTTATATCCGGATCTTAAATGGATATCGAGGTACTCAAGGCATTTAGTCAGATTTCCTGAACGTGCATAGGCTTTTGCCAGGTAGTAAGCTGACTTCCCTTTTTCAGCTTTTTCAGCCAGTTCCAAATATTGAATGGCTTCATCAAGTCTGTTTAATTCCAAATGTATAATCCCGGCATATCTATTGGATTCATATTCAGGAATTTCTCCTGATAAATTCGATTTAAAGGTGGCCAGTGCTTCATCGTACATTCCATTTTGATACAATGCCACGGCCTTCAAATATGTAGAATCACCCCGGTTCTGCGCAGTCAATCCTGAACAGAAAAAAAAGAAGATTAGCATTAAAAATCTAGAATTCCACATTATCAATATTTTTTGCACCTTTTTCATGATATATATGAATGAACCCGACTATATTTCTGATTTGTACCCCAGTAATTCTTTTTTCATAGACATCGCATATATAATAATAAACCCCCGGGGATACCAGGTCGTCCGTGTCTTTATGTTTACCATTCCACAAAATATCAGGATTTTCAGTTTGAAAAACCAGTTTACCCCATCGGTTAAATATGCTCAGGTCAATTTTTTCCACATCCTGAAATTCATAAGGCCTGAGTATATCATTAAATCCATCGTTATTTGGACTAAATACATTTGGGATAGAATATTTAATGCAATTATCCACCACAACCCGGTCCGACCTTAAGCTTTCATTTCCAAAACTGTCGATAGCCGTAACATAATAATCGCCGGCCAGATTGCCTTCGGGAAAGTGAATGTAATTTGTGTTTTCTCTTCCTTCAATACTATCAATTATTATGTAATCAAGTGAAAGATCCGGCCGGTAATACACATAGTATTTAATTACATCTTCTGAACATTCCTGTAATTGCGAATTATAAGCCCAGTATAATTCATTGAACAGGCTGTCGCAATCAGAAACCACTTCCAGGAAGGGTGGGCATGGGGCCACTGTATCGGATGGGGTACCGCAATTTTGATGCGAAATATTGGTATTGTTGTATTTCCTTTCATTGAGATTTCTTCTTCCAGCGGACTCTATGTAATAACAATAGGTAGTTAAATTTCTCAGTTCAGTGTCAACGTAGTAATCGTTTGTTGTTGTGGTAATAGAGTCAAAACTTCCGCTGCCGCTATTGTAGCGGTAAATGGTATAACGATCATTTAACCAGGGGACATTTCTCCGGAAATTTAATCTTAATTCATTATCCATTTCTACAATTTCGGGATACATGGTCGATGAGGTTTCCGGTTTACCGATTAAGAAGCGGAGTCCGGGTTCATTGTTAAACAATTCAACACTATAGGAATAGGGGAAATTGATGGTGTTGATATCCGTGTCGGTATAGGTTGTATCGTTCAGGTCATTTGTTTCAAAAGAATCAATGGCAACCAGCTGGTTTGCCCACAAGTCATTCGATCTGTAAATTTTATAAAGGAAAGGACCATTTGCAGGAATGGTATCCAGGCTTTCCGGTTTGGCCCAGCTTACCAGAACTTCACCATTGATATCATACTTTATCACAGAGGTTTGTAATAATGAGGGAGCACCGGAGACCAGGTTAGTGCAATTCTCATCACTCGGAAAACTTTCTGATCCATCAGCCAGGATTGCAGTAATGCGATAACAGTACTCTACACCCTGTAATAATCCATTTCCACTGTTATTATCCAGAAAACTGGTGTCGGAATATGAATTGGTTTTTCCGATGAGTTCATATCCGGTGGCAGGAGACAATCCCGGCGTACATGCATCATAAATATATTCTATACTTTCTGTACTTCTGTAAATTTTATATCCTGATATTTGGGGACATTGATATTTATCCCAGAACAGATTTACCGAAAGACTGGAGGGGACCAGTTCGGGTGGGGATGGGGGAGGCCCCAGAACTTTTATATTGAAATTATCGATATCAACCAGGTTAATTTCCGAATTATTATCCTCTGCCTTCACGATTACAGAATAGGGCTGACTCCTGGGATGCAGACAGGAAGTATTCCACCGGAAAATGGAATTTATTTCACCCGGGTTGTTACTCACCGTTTCAAGGCTTGCGGCATTATCCGAAAATGCAAAGGGTCCCCCGGTTAACTGGTGAGTCATCAGATCTCCATCTGCATCGGTGGTTCTTATAGGTATTTCAACAACTGTTCCTGCCATCACACAGAGATCGGGCAAGCTGTCATTTACAGGCGGCTGATTGAAGGTTCGGTAAACTTCAATCTGCATATCCCTTGCAATATTTCCAATTTTCACTCCCTTCCGCCACTCTTCAATATTCATCGCAATATTGTATATGCCGGTGTCAACAGGGGCATCCCATATAAGGTCGCCGGTTAAGGGATCTACATATAATGTATCACTGGCATCCGGGAATTCATAATCCTCAATTTCTTCCCCATTTTCCTTGGTGCAAATGGCAAGGCTGTATGATAAACTGTCCCCTTCATAATCAAATGCCGCCGGATTATGGACAAATTTTTGATTCAGGGCAGCACGGTCAACCGGAGGATTTAATAAAACAGGTGTGTTGTTATCACCTATTTCCGGACTGATGGTAAGAATGGTTTTTACTGAAAAAATAACATTTACGGAGTTAGGGATGTTTATTACGCCGAAATTACGGTTGGGATCCTCTACTACAATAACATAGGTTCCGGGTCCCGGAAAAGTATGCCTGGTTTTATAGGTATTAAAGGTATAGTCATATGCCGTATCAATGGTGGATACCCTCGGGGCGATGGATTCTGTATTATCCCCCCATTGAACATTTAAACTGGTACGGGTGTCGGTGGCCGGACTTAAGGTATATAAGAAAGTGCTGATTTTAATTTCGTAAGTGAGATAAGAAATTTGTCTGAGCGTAATTTCACCTGCCCGGTTATGAGTGGCTTTAAGCTCATTTGCAGGTATAAAGATAAGAATGCCTGCCAGGATATATATTAGAAGCTTTATCTTTTTCATTTTCTCAAATCTATCACCTCACTATAATTATTGAAAGTTAATCTGTAGCCATTTTGTTTTCCTTTATTATTAATGATTACAAGATTTGTCTGGTCCATATAAATATCCAGAAATATCGTATTATGAATCTTTATTTTTTTTTCCCTGGGGGTGCTGCATTCAAAATAAAACCAAACAGCCTCCTCATTTATTTCTGATCTCAAATATTCTAACCTTAATGTATCCTTTTTGTTCATAAGGATATGGAAAGATGAAAACAGGTATTTTTTTATCAATCCAAGGGTTTCAGGATCATTTGCCTGATTAAGGTCAATTAATTTCCCGAAATTATGCTCCATTGCCAGAAGAAAGTCATCCTGGAAGAGCTTTAGAAAAATTTCAGTTTTTTCTTCTTTTATTTCAATATTACAAACAGATACATGGATAGGATGGGCTTCTGATGTTAAAACAGAAATCCAAATTAGCGATAATATCAATAATATTCTTCTCATTCAATGACTA
>CBDUPM010000300.1:0-4248 GCA_965369105.1 uncultured Bacteroidales bacterium
CCTGCTTTAATATCTTCCATGAGTTTCCGCGCATTTCCCAGTCCGTGTGCAATTCCAATTTTTAGATCGAAACCATCTACATCAATCGTTGCTTCCCGTATTCCTTCCAGGCCTCTGAGTTCTTCAAAATCCAGTTTCGGTAATTCCTTTTTTGTGTAAATTTCATAGGCAGTCCTTGTTGCTGCCTCAATTACACCACCGGTTGTACCAAAGATCACTGCGGCTCCCGAAGACTCTCCCAAAGGTTTATCGAAATCTTCATCCGGGAGTTCATTAAAATTGATATTCGCCTGCTTGATGAAATGGGCCAGTTCCCTTGTAGAAATTGAGAAGTCTACATCGGGATTCCCATCCACTGCAAACTCATCTCTCTGGCCTTCATATTTTTTAGCCAGACAGGGCATGATAGAAACCACTACCAGGTCTTCTCTTTTCACCCCTATTTTATCGGCGAAATAGGTTTTGGCGATTGATCCGAACATTTGTTGCGGAGAACGGGCTGTTGACGGAATCTCATGCATTTCCGGGAAATGATGCTCAAAGAAATTTACCCATGCCGGACAGCATGAAGTCAGAATAGGTAATTTAACGTCTTTGTCTCCATCTAAAAATTGGGTTAACCGTCTCAGCATTTCCGAACCCTCCTCCATTATCGTCAGGTCTGCTGCGAAATCCGTATCGAAAACGTGGTCAAATCCTAATGAACGTAAAGCGGAGACCATTTTTCCTGTAACCAGGTTTCCTGCTTCCATTCCGAATTCTTCACCAAGTGCAGCTCTGACCGCAGGAGCGGTCTGGACAATGACTGTTTTGGAAGGATCGCTTAATGCTGCAATCACATCCGGGGTATGGTCCACTTCGGTTAAAGCACCGGTTGGACATACCGCAACACATTGTCCGCAATAGGTACAGGATGAATGTTCCAGGTTCATTTCAAAAGCCGGAGCCACACAGGCCATAAATCCGCGATTGACTGCCTCCAGGGCACCCACTGTCTGAAAATCGTTACACATGGTTTCGCATCTTCTGCACATGATACACTTATCGATTTCGCGAATAATGGATGGGGAAGTATCCAGGCGGTAAGTAGACATTTCGGCAAACTCCTGTCCGGGAATTTTTCTTACTCCCAGCCTGATAGCCATATCCTGAAGTTCACAATTTCCTGATTTTGCGCAAATCAGGCAATCTTTGGGATGGTCAGAAAGGATGAGTTCCAGAACGGTTCTTCTTGCATTCATAACCCTGAGGCTGGAAGTATTTACCACCATTCCCTCTGCCACATCGGTTGAACATGAAGGAGCAAGATTTCTTCTTCCTTCCACCTCTACCACACAGATGCGGCAGCCACCGGGTTTGTTCTCAATGTTCAGGTCCTTCAGCTCCATATAGCAAAGAACCGGAATATCAATCCCAATAGATTTGGCGGCTTTATGTACAGTAGTTCCTCTTGGAACTTCAACTTTTTTTCCGTCTATGGTTAATTTTACTAGATCCATTTTATATTGAATATTTTTATTTTACGATTACTGCATCAAATTTACATTTCTCATCACAGGCCCCGCATTTAATGCAGATAGACTGATCGATGGTATGAACCATTTTTCTTTCTCCGGTTATGGCTCCAACCGGACATGCACGTGCACAGGCAGTACAACCCACGCAGTTCTCCTCTACAATGGAATAGCGCATCAGAGCTTTACATTCGCCTGCAGGACATTTATGATCATGAACATGAGCCTCATATTCGTCCATAAAATACTCCATGGTGGAGAGTACCGGATTTGGAGAAGATTGTCCCAGTCCACACAGAGAAGTATCCTTTATAACCAGGCTGAGATTTTTAAGTCGTTCCAGGTCTTCTTCAAGGCCTTTTCCTTCCGTCACTCTTTCGAGTAATTCGTGCAGCCTTTTGTTGCCTATCCGGCAGGGTGAACATTTCCCACAGGATTCTTCTACGGTAAAGTCAAGAAAATACCGGGCTATGGAAACCATACAATCATCTTCATCCAGAACGATCATCCCCCCGGAGCCCATCATTGAGCCGGCAGCTATGAGATTGTCATAATCGATGGGTGTGTCCAGGTGTTTTTCGGTAAGACAACCTCCTGAAGGTCCGCCTGTCTGGACAGCCTTAAATTTTTTCCCGTTTTTAATTCCGCCACCAATTTCAAAAATAACCTCACGAAGGGTTGTTCCCATAGGAACTTCTATGAGTCCCACATTATTTATCTTTCCTGCCAGGGCAAAAACTTTGGTTCCTTTTGAATTTTCAGTACCAATACTGCTGAACCATTTTGCTCCTTTTTGCATGATCACCGGAATATTGGCAAAGGTTTCAACATTGTTTACACTGGTTGGTTTTTTCAGGTATCCTTCAACAGAAGGAAAAGGCGGTTTTAAGGTCGGTTCTCCCCTTTCTCCCTCCATTGAATGAATCAGGGCGGTCTCCTCTCCGCAAACAAAAGCACCTGCCCCATATTTTAATTCAATATCACAACTGAAGTCCGTACCAAAAATATTCTCTCCCAGTAAGCCATATTCACGGGCCTGTTTAATAGCGGTAAGCAGACGTTGGATTGCCAGGGGATACTCTGCCCTGATGTAAATCAGGCCTGAGTCGGAACCAATACTATATCCTGCTATCGCCATAGCTTCCAGCACAGAATGTGGATCACCTTCCAGTATGGACCTGTCCATGAAAGCTCCGGGGTCTCCCTCATCCGCATTACAAACGATATATTTTTTATCCGATTTGGTCTGCCTGGTAAATTCCCATTTCATTCCTGTGGAGAAACCGGCTCCTCCTCTGCCCCTTAATCCGGAAGCTTTTATTTCACCGATTACTTCCTCCGGACTCATTTCAGAAAGGGCTTTTCCGAGTGCCATATATCCATCCCTGGCAATATATTCATCAATATTTTCAGGATTAATAAACCCACAATTTCTCAGGGCAATCCGAATCTGTTTTTTGTAAAAACTCATCTCCTTAGAGTCGGAAACACTTTCTTTCTTAACCGGATCTTTATAAAGAAGCTTTTCGATTTTTCGTCCTTTAATAATATGTTCTTCCACGATCAGACCCGCATCTTCCGGTTTCACTTCAGTATAAAAGGTATTATCCGGCATAACCTTAACAATCGGCCCTTTCTCACAGAATCCGAAGCAACCTGTCATGATCACCTGGACTGTTTCGTCAAGTCCCTGCGACTGAAGTTCGTTTTTTAAGTTTTCCACGATTGCATCACTTGCAGCAGCCCGGCACCCGGTACCTCCGCAAACCAAAAGATGCATACTGTAATTTGACATTTTTTATTCCTCCTTATTCTTTAGAATCGATCGTTTGATAATTTACCGGTATGATACCATCGACCAATTCACCGGTTTTAATATATTTCTCAATAATTTCGTCTGCCTTTGATTCATCCACTTCTCCGAATACCACTGGTTCCTTTCCCGGCAGAGTGACTTCAATGGTGGGCTCCGCATAACAATAGCCCATGCAACCGGTTTGGGTTACAATTCCATCTACATTTCTTCTCACGAGTTGTTCTGTGAAGAAATCCATCACATCTTTTGCACCTGATGCGATACCACAGGTAGCCATCGCAACCTTTATCTGTACCCTGCTGGTTGGATCATCGGCCTTTTCGCGGATATCCAATCCACTCTTCAGGTTGTTTCTCAGGTTTTTTAATTCCGAAAGTGATTTAATTTTGCTCATTTTCAAGTATTTATAAAATATTTTATGGTAGTGATTATGCTGTCATAAAGTTATAAAATTCATCTTATTGTTATCTGACTAACAGTAATATATAATCTTTCTATTTAAGTTCCGAACCCAGTTCTTTTAAGTTATATTTAATGAGTTCATGTATTTGTCCCATGAGTTGGTTATCATTGAGATCATCGATTCCCAATTCCTTTTTAATCTCATTGGTTGAAATTTGAAATACGCCATTATCCGTTTCATGCCGAAAGCAAAAATTCACACTGGGATCACTTGCCAGAAGTATCCGGATCACTCCTGCCAGGTCACCCATGGGCTGCCTGTCGATATGATCCTTTTGAAAAATTGCCTTTAAACAGGTACCCTCGCCCATCCTGCTTTTGATTTGAATATTTCCTCCGGCCAGTTCAGCATGATATTTTAAAAGAGGTATTCCCATCCCGATATTTCTTTCGGTTCGACTGGTGGTGTAGGGATCATCAATGGTTTTAAGCATATCTTCGCTAATTCCTGTGCCA
>CBDUPM010000301.1:0-4203 GCA_965369105.1 uncultured Bacteroidales bacterium
TCAATTATATATATAAAACGGATCTTTTTGATGTTACAAGTCTGGAGGAAAATTCTTATTACAGGATGAATTTCATGCCCATTCAGGAATAATTGAAATATTGCTTTGATAATGAACTCAAAGGCAAATTGAATAAGATGGTAAACTGAATATTTTTTCTAGATAAGGACCGATATTTTTTGCAGCAAAAGATTAGGATCCAGAGGTTTAGCAAGATAGTCATTGCAACCTGCTTCCAGGCACTTTATTTTTTCCTCAGGCATGGCGTAGGCGGTCTGCGCAATAACCGGAAGATTCGGGTTCAAAGATTTTATTTTCCGGGTAGTTTCGTAACCATTCAGCACAGGTAGCTGAATATCCATCAGTATAAGATTAATTTCGGAATGATCTTTAAAAATGGATATGGCCTTCTTACCATCTTCTGCAATAAGTAAATCCACCCCGGAATCTTTTAATATCTCTTTGAGGTAGAAAATGCTTGAAATATCATCTTCAACAATAAGAATGGTCTTACCATCCCAGTTGTATTTTCCTAAAAAATCCTCTGTCACTGGTGGCAAATAAAAAATAATAAAAAATGACTAAATCGACAATTATCCTATTCCGAAGATAATTATAATTTTTGAAATGGCAATTATTTTTTCTGTAAGATATCAATCATATATAATACTAATCCACATAATCGGAAGGCCCGGACAAAGGGGTTATTCTGCTTTAAGGCCCTTGTTACTGGTTCAATTACGGAGTTTGTGCAGCAAATTTATCCTATCAATAATATTCAACCTGATTTTCATTTAGGGCTATTTGTAAAATCCGGCGGGGGTATTTACAGAATTTCAATTCTGATAGCTGCAATTTGTAGATTTATTCATTATTTTTTTTTCGTATTTAAGTATTATTAATACTTTTAAAGGACTTAAATTTTATAAGAATTATTTGTTTGGCAGTAATAAACAAAACCATAATTAGATACTGATGAAGGATAAAATGATTTTAGGAATTGATATCGGGGGATCCGGTGTTAAAGGTGCCATCGTGAATACAAAAAATGGTAAAATGCTTACCAAACGTTACAGAATCCCTACTCCCAAACCAGCAACTCCTGAATCAGTGGGTGAGGTAATAAAACATATAGTAGATCATTTTAACTGGAAGGGTCCCATTGGAGTCGGATATCCCGGCGTAGTTCAGCAAGGGATTGCCAGAACGGCCGCTAATCTTGATAAATCATGGATTGACAAAGACATAGACAGTTTGTTTTCTAATATAACAGCTTGTCCGGTCCATGTATTAAATGATGCAGATGCAGCAGGGACAGGAGAAATGAAATTTGGTGCGGGAAAAAGAAATAGGTCCAGTGTAATGCTGGTTACTGTAGGAACAGGATTGGGTACTGTCATGTTTACAAATGGAAAACTGGTTCCAAACCTGGAATTAGGTCATGTCATTTTGAAAGGGGATGATGCAGAGAAATATGCATCGGATGCAGCCAGGAAAAGAGATGATTTGAGCTGGAAAGAATGGGCCAGCAGGTTTAATGAGTACCTGATAAAAATAGAAAATTTAACCTGGCCCGATTTGATTATTATCGGAGGAGGTGCATCTAAAAAGGATGATAAATTTTTCGGCTACCTGCAAACCCGTGCAAAAGTGGTTCCTGCTCAATTGATGAATGAAGCCGGGATTATCGGTGCTGCCCTGGCTGCAAGGAATCATCAAAAACTTCAAAGAAAAATAGAACACCAGGTAAAATTTAAGCGGATTTAAATTTTCCTGCAAGAGTTGAAAATACTCTTTTTCAAAAAGAAAACTGAAAAGCCAATTTCATTTATCCTGGTGATCTATCTCGGGATTAAAAAAACAGGTTAATCCGGGTATACTCTCGGACATTCACGCCAATTAAGAGGGTCAACAGGGAAGGCGGCCTTTATTATAATTTATTTTCAAGCCAGCTGGCACAGGCACTTACACATTTTTCGCAGATATTTTTTTTCATCTCTTTTTCCTTAAACTCCTGTTTTCCGGATTCCGTTTTAAGGTCTGCATCAATCATGTAAGAACAATCACTCAGGCCAAACTGGTCAGAGAAATCCTGTTCCAGTTCCTGTATTAATTCTTCAGTCCTTTTTATTCTTTTTTCAGGATCCGAAATTATTAAAGAATTGTGTAAACCAATTACCATAAAAGATCCCGTTACCGCACCACATGTTTTTTGAAGTCTTCCCATTCCGGCACCAAATCCTGAGGCAAGATTTACAGCTGTAGTTCTATCCAGGTTCAAATCATCCGCAAATGAAAGCAGGATGGACTGAGCGCAGTTATTTCCATTGTTGAAGTGTTCAACGGCTATTTTTTTTCTGTCCATAAGTGTTTTTTTTCAAAGGTAAAATACTTCAGGCTAATATTGAAAACAGGATCATAAGTTTAAAAACAATGTTTTAGATTTTTCCTTGCCATTCTCCAAAAAACTGATTCAGGAATTCTTCCATATAAGCATGTCTTTCTTCTGCTAATCGTTTTCCGGTTTCAGTGTTCATCAAATCTTTAAGCAACAGGAGTTTTTCATAGAAATGGTTGATGGTCGGAGCATCACTTTTTGTATATTCCGCAGCAGATTTATATTTTTTGGGACTAAGCTCAGGATCATAGATTTTACGGTTTTTAAAACCACCATAATTAAAGGCCCTGGCTATCCCGATTGCTCCAATGGCATCCAGTCGGTCCGCATCCTGGACCACTTGTAATTCCAGACTCATAAATTTATTTTCTTCCAGGGTTTTGCTGAAACTGATATTCTCCATGATATCTATGACTGAATTTATTCTTTCTTCATCAAGTTTCTGACTTTCAAGAAATTCCCGGGCCAGTTTTGGACCCAATTCAACATCATCATAGAATTTATGATCGGCAATATCATGGATGAGAGCCCCTAACTCACAAACCAAAGGATCCGCTTTTTCTGTTTTCAGAAGTAATTTTGTATTATTCCATACCCGGTAAATATGCCACCAGTCGTGTCCGCCTTCTGCATCCCCCAGAAGGGACTTTACAAATTCGATGGTTTGGTTTATGATAGTTGAGGACATTTGTTTGTGATCTCGTGGCCACCTGATCACTAGACCACCTATGTTTAGTACATTAGCATTTTAGCACATTAAACAATCCCCGCAAACCCCATAAACGCAAGTGCAAGCATCCCCGCAATTATGAATGCTACTGGAACTCCCCTCATGGGTTTGGGAATATTTACTAGTTCCATTTGTTCCCTCAATGCCGAGAATAATATCAGTGCAAGTCCAAAGCCCAATGAATTTCCTATGGCATAAAATACCCCCTGCACAAGGTTATAGTCATTTTGAACGGTCAGAACTGCAACTCCAAGAACAGCGCAGTTTGTTGTTATCAGGGGCAGAAATATACCCAGGGCCTGGTAGAGTGGGGGACTTACTTTTTTCAGAATTATTTCAACCAATTGTACAAGGGAGGCAATTACCAGGATAAAACTAATAGTTCGCGCAAATTCCAGGCCGAAAGGGACCAGGATGTAATTCCAGATAAGATAGGTAACAACGGTAGCAATGACCATTACAAAAGTAACGGCACCGGTCATTCCGATTGCAGTTTCAACCTTATTTGAAACCCCGATGAAAGGGCAGATACCCAGAAACTGGTTTAATACGATGTTGCTGACAAATACAGCCGATATAATGATTAATATATATTCCATGGTTTCGGAATTAATAAATTTTGTCTTTTAGTTTATTCATAAGCAGGATCAGGTAACCGAGCGCAATAAATGCTCCCGGGGCAAGCACAAACACCAGCATTCCGTCTCCTTCAATAAATTTCAAACCAAAAAATGATCCTGATCCTAATATTTCTCTTACCGATCCCAGCAAGGTTAAGGCGAATGCAAATCCCAGCCCCATTCCGGTTCCGTCAATAATGGATTTTAACAGATTGTTCTTGGATGCAAATGCTTCTGCTCTTCCCAATACCAGGCAGTTTACAACAATCAGGGGGATAAATAATCCAAGAGCTTCAAACAGATCAGGAACATAAGCCTGCATCACTAATTCAACAATGCTCACAAAGGTTGCAATAATCACAATGAAGGCAGGAATCCTGACTTTATCCGGAATAAAGTTCTTAATTAAGGAAACCACCAGGTTGGACATAATAAGAACAAATGTAGTGGCCAGT
>CBDUPM010000302.1:0-4202 GCA_965369105.1 uncultured Bacteroidales bacterium
AATTTATTTTTAAGCTTTCATTTGCCTTTAAACTGATCTCGATCAATACATCATCATAAACCCCATCCTTTTCATAATCTACATATTGTGCGGGAAGTATATGACCTCCTGATTCAAAGACATATAAATTTCCATCAGCCGGCTTACCTAATATTTCTTCCAGGGATGAATATTTCAATTCAACCACTTCATTTATTCTTTCCACATTCAAAGGATTGCTCAGCTGAATTATCCTTTCTTCTTCATTTGAACAGGAAAAAAGGGAAAAAAAGAAAAAAATACCTGCAAGAGATTTTATTTTCATTTTAATTCGTTTTTATTTTTCATTCGATGGTTTTCCAATGGTAGCAAGTATCCCGCCGTCAACATATATGACCTGTCCATTTACAAAATCAGAAGCACTTGATGATAGAAAGACTGCAGCACCTGCCAGGTCTGAGGGATCACCCCACCGGCCAGCTGGTGTTCTGTTGATTATAAAATCATTAAAGGGGTGACCGTCAACCCGGATGGGAGCGGTCTGACTGGTAGCAAAATAGCCCGGGCCAATCCCATTTGACTGGATGTTGAACCTTGCCCATTCGGTTGCCATACTCCTGGTAAGCATCTTAAGTCCGCCTTTTGCGGCAGCATAGGCCGAAACTGTATTTCTTCCTAATTCACTCATCATTGAGCACATATTTATTACCTTTCCATGTCCCCTTTTTATCATTCCCGGAACAATATGTTTTGCCAGAGTGAAAGGAGCTACCAGGTCCACATCCAATACTTGTTTAAAGTCTATTACTTCCATGTCCAAAATAGGAATTCTTTTTATAATTCCAGCATTGTTCACCAGAATATCAATAGGACCTACTTCTCTTTCAATTTTAGCTACCGACTGCATTATCTCCTCTTCTTTGGTCACATCAAATTCATAGCTATGAACCTTAAGTCCGGCTGCAGCATATTCCTTAACCGCATTTTCCAGTTTTTCAGGAAAGATGTCGTTAATGATAATTTCAGCTCCTGCTTTTCCTATTCCTGTGGCGATTGCCATTCCGAGCCCATGGGTTCCGCCGGTTACAAGAGCTCTTTTTCCTTTTAAATTAAATAATTCTGTAGACATAATATTTTATTTTATTTCGTCAATTTTTACATGATCCATATCGCCATAATCCAGGTTTTCTCCTGCCATTCCCCAGATAAATATATAATTTGATGTTCCGGCAGCGGAGTGAATGGACCATGCCGGTGAAATTACAGCTTCTTCATTTTTCATCCAGAGATGCCTGGTTTCCTGGGGTTCACCCATAAAGTGACAGATTGCCTGATCTTCCGGTACTTCAAAGTAAAAGTAGGCCTCCATTCTTCTGCTATGCACATGGGGAGGCATGGTATTCCATACAGATCCGGTTTGTAATTCCGTCATTCCCATCTGAAGCTGATTTGTTTCTATGGTTGAGTTTACAAGAAGTTTATTAATTTTCCTTGCATTTGATGTTTCCAGGGAGCCCATATTTACAACTTCTGCATCAGCAAGAGTAACCCTTTTGGTTGGGTAAGATTTGTGCCCGGGAGCAGAGTTTAAATAAAAATGTGCCGGTTTTGCAGGGTCTGAAGATTTAAAAATGACTTCTTTGGTTCCACTTCCAACATAAAGAGCGTCTTTATAATTTAGCTTATATTCAATACCATCGGCTATTACAATTCCTTCACCCCCTACATTTATTACACCCAGTTCTCTGCGATTAAGAAAAAAGTCAGATTTTAAAGGATCGATGCTTTCGAGTTTTACCTGGGTTTTAACAGGTACGGTTCCGCCCACGATGTAACGGTCATTAAAGGAGTATACCAGATTTATCTCATCCTCCTTCATAATACCGGTAACCAGGTATTCTTCGCGGATTCTTGATGTATCGTAAGATTTTGCATCCCTGGGATGATTGGAATAGCGAATTTCATAATTTGTTGCCATAACTATAGATTTTTATTTATTTTTTAATGTAGAATTTCTGATTATTAATTCCGGATTAATAATTTCCAGGTGATTTTGGGCAGGTTTATTCTCCTGTAAGAATAATTCCGCAAGTTTCTTACCCATAAGTCTTGCTTTCTGATCCACACTTGTAATCCCGGGTTGAACAAATTCTGTAAAGGGTTCGTTAGCAAAACCTGCGATTCCCATTTCTCCTGGAATTTTGATTTTCAATTCCCGGGCTGCCAGAAGGGCTCCCAGGGCAGAAAAATCACTGGATGAAAATATTGCATCCGGATAAATTTTATCCCGGTTGAGCTTAATCATCGATTCAAAACCTTTTTCTTTTGTGATGCAGTCGGAGACCATCATCGCCGGGGTCACCTCTATGCCATGGTCCTGCATGGCTTTGAGATAGGCCATTTTTCTTTCCCTGTACACTTTGATAATTGATGGCCCGGAAAAATGGTAAATTTTCCGGTATCCTTCCTGAATGAGATGAGTAACCAGTTCATAAGCTCCCCGGAAATCATCCACCATAACCTGGGGGGCATTTATTCTTTCATCTGTTCTGTCAAAAAGAAAAAGCCGGTTTCCTCTGTCAATTAATTCCTTAATATGGCTGTTGTCTTTTGTGGATGCTGACAGGGAAATGAAAATTGCATCTACCCTGAGTTTATGTAAGGATTTTAAATTGGCAAGTTCCGTTTCATAGTTTTCACTGGATTGACAAATAACCAGATTATATCCCGCACTATTCAGAACCACTTCCATTCCACCAATAATGTTTGAAAAAAAGTGCCGGTTGATCCTTGGCACTACCACGCCGACAGTTGAACTTTTGCCCTGTCTTAATGAACTGGCAATAAAATTAGGTTCGTAACCTTTTTGCCTGGCAAGCAATTGAATTTCCTGCCGGGTTGATTTACTTATCCTAGGGTTGTCATTTAAAGCCCTGGATACGGTGGAAGGGGATACCTTCATTATCCTTGCAATGTCGTGTATGGTTACTTTTTCTTTCAATTATGCGCAATCGATTGCACAAATATATAAAAATTGGAATTACCCTGAAAGTTTTTGTGGAAAAAACCCGATTTTCCGAAGAAAAGTTTGACTTTGTCAGGAGGATTTTTCATGAAGAGAAACCAGGTAAAATGTTTTTTAAAATTTAACTTCTAATGGGAACAAGTTTAAATAATTCGAAATATGGCTTTCGTTACAGAACTTTTTCACTAAAGAATAATCGTACCTTTGTAATAATAAAATCAAAATTATAAAATGAAAAATTTAATTGGAGTTATAACGCTAGCCTTCCTGATCAGTTCCTGTGGTGAGGAAACAGATAAATATCCCATTAAGCAGGCAGACTGGAAAAGCAGGATTTCTGAAATTCAGAATTTTGATGATCATTACCACAGTAAAACTTATCTTCCGGTTTATTCACATATTTACCATGTTCATGAACACAGGACCTTTGACCTTACCATAACGGTGAGTATGCGTAATGTTTCCATGACCGACACGGTTAATATTTTAAAGGCAGATTATTTTAATACGGTGGGTGAGAATATCAGGCAATACCTGAATAAACCCATTTATTTATTACCATTGGAAACCCTCGAAATTATAATTGAAGAACAGGATATTGAAGGGGGCTCAGGGGCTAATTTTGTTTTTGACTGGGCAATGAGAAATGATAAAAATCCACCCCTGTTTGAAGCAGTTATGATTTCTACTTATGGTCAGCAAGGTTTGTCTTTCACTACAAGAGGAGTAGAGATATTGGAATAAGAAAATGGAATTACCAGGCTTGTGTTACTTCATCTGTTCATAAGGGAAGGGAAGTAGATAATATAGTGTAAGATTTGGATAATATTTTCTTTGATGCATCAGGGAATACTGATTAATTTTCCCTGATTCATTTAAAGTATAAATATCAGGCATGGTAGTGTACATATAATAGCTAAGTAAGAAAGTGGGTTAAAAAGGCAAGATTCTCTTTAGAAAATAAGGGATAATATCTTTAATTTGTCTTTGAGTTTGGATTTTATTTATTTCTGCAGAGAAATACTTAATCAGGCTGATTTTTCTATCGGTAAACCTAGAGAAGAGGGGCCCATTAATAAATAAATATTCTATTTAGGAAGGATGAAAGCCTGAGGAAAATAATATTTTATTCAATTAACCTGTAAATACAAATCATGGCAAAAAAAGAACGAAGATTATATTGATGGTCTATTGTACA
>CBDUPM010000303.1:0-4193 GCA_965369105.1 uncultured Bacteroidales bacterium
ACGTAAAATCCTGAATAGTCGTTCAGAATAAGTTTCAGGATTTTAATTGCCTTATTCTTCACATCCTTAAAATCAGTCGCAAATTTTCCATCCACAAGATGCCGGCGATAATCATCCGATTCCGGATCATTTCGACTTAATTGATAAAGCTTTTCAAGAATTCTGTGCTTCATTTCCCCGGCAGCTTTATTGGTAAAAGTTACTGCAAGGATGGATTTATAGGAATTTGGATTGGAAAACAGGATCTCCAGGAATTTCAGAGTCAGATTATAGGTTTTTCCGGAGCCTGCGGAGGCTTTATATATTTTTAAGGGATGAGTATTCATTTCCATTGTGAAGATAGTGAAAGTTTGGGGAAATAATGAGGAATGTGGTTGCGGGATTTTGGGGATGCCCTCAGATTTATTTGAGTTTTCTAGCGTTTCTCGTTTTTCGTTTTGTTTTCTGGGTATAAAAAAGGGAACACGGGATTGATTGGTTAAAAAATGATAATGCGGATAAAAAAAATCAAAATTTAGTATGAAACTTATATTCAACCGGCCGATATAGGTCTTTCATCTAACATTTATTTATAAATATCAAAGAATAAGAAAATTATTCATACAAATAGTGGCAATTCTGACCATAAGTTCATATTTTTAATTCATTTTGAAACCAAAATCATACACATATGAAAAAGCTAATCTTTACTTTGGTACTTACCTTCAGTGTTTCTTATGGATTTTCACAAATGAATACGGGTAGCTATTTTGTTTCAGGCAGCATCCCTCTGGACCTTCAGCTGTATTCCGGATCTGATAAATTGAATTCTGATGTAAAAGAATCCTATCAGCATCTTACCATTGCACCCAAAGGCGGGTATTTTATAAAAAACCGTCTGGCTGTCGGTGGTATGGTAGAGTACAGTGCAGATCGCACAAAAACGGATGATGGCAGTGGCGTAAGTAAATATGTTTCTTCCCAGGTTCTTGCAGGACCCCTAGCCCGTTACTATTATGAATATGGAAAATTTCTTCCTTTTGTTGAAGCAATGCTGGGAGTGGGACGGCAAAATATTAAGAGCATTTTTGAATCAGGGGGTGAAAGCTTTGAGTCCAATAGTGCTCATTCTGTATTCAAGGTAGCTGCCGGAGGTGGGGCACATTATTTCCTTACTGATGCACTTGCATTTGAAGCTCTCCTGCAGTATTTCTGGGAAACACAAAATGCAACAGAAGGAGATGGTGGTCATAATTATACCGGTATTTTACTGTTAGTTGGAATAACCATCTATTTTGGAAGCATTTAGTTTCTTTTTGCAATTTTCATAAGGGTTAACAAAGCTGGATTTATGTACAGATGAAGATTATTCTTTCCATCTTAATGCTGCTATTTATGGTTAAAAAAGATCCGGCTCCTCCACTGGAAGCGGTCAGGGAAGTCGATTTAAAAAAGTATTCCGGAATATGGTATGATTATGCGCATACTCCTCAAAGATTTCTCACCGGTTGTTCTGATATAAAAGCTGAATATAAACTGGAAAAACCCAGGTATGTTTCAGTTTATAATTCCTGTACAAAAAAATCCGGTAGTAAAAGCAGTATCAGGGGAAAAGCTTTTCCGGTGAAGGGAAGTAATTATTCCAGGCTAAAAGTGCAGTTTTTCTGGCCGTTCCGGGCTGATTACTGGATATTGTATCTGGATGAGGATTATAAATATGCCCTGGTTGGAGGCCCCTCAAGGGATTATTTGTGGATTTTAACCCGGAACCCAAAGATAGAAAAGAAAAAATATGAAGAGCTGGTTAAGAGAGCAAAAGAAATGGGCTTTGATGTTGATCAGTTAATCCGGACTGTGCATAATGAATAGTTCGTTATAGGCAAACCATCTGCAGTCTGCTCCGGAGCACCGGCTGCAGGCTGTTGATTATTCTGAGATTACACCGGAGCCCAGTAGTTCTCCATCCTGGTACCAGGCTGCAAACTGACCGGCAGCAATTCCTCTCTGATCTTCTTCAAAACGAATATACATTCCCTCAGGCAGACGGGTAAGATTAGCTTTTTGAAGGGGCTGACGATAACGGATCCGAACCTTATAATCCCTTGTTTCTCCGATTTTCATCTCCAAATCCGGCCGGATCCAATGCAATTCTTCATTTGAAACCATAAGTGACGGCCGGTATAATCCGGGATGATCCTGCCCCTGCCCTACATATACAATATTTTTTTCCACATCAATAGCCAATACAAACAGAGCTTCTTTTTTACCGCCAATATTCAGGCCTTTTCTCTGGCCAATGGTATAAAAATGGGCTCCCCTGTGCTGTCCTACCACAATCCCATCTCCCGGAAGGTAATCCCAGGGTTCGGCAGATTGTAATGGATTTGAAAATTCTTTTTTCGATTGAAATAATCTTGATCCTTTGGGGATTTCAATAATATCCCCTGTTTTCACGGATAGTTTTTGCTGTAAAAAAGTAGGAAGATCCACTTTACCGACAAAACAAATTCCCTGCGAATCCTTTTTTTCTGCAGAGGCCAGTTTTTGCTCTTTAGCTATTTTTCTAACCTCAGATTTCTGTAAATGACCAATGGGAAACAAGGTTTTAGATAATTGTTCCTGGTTGAGTTGACATAAAAAATAGCTTTGATCTTTCCCTTTATCTGCTCCGGATATTAACCGGTAATAAACTTTGTTATTAATTTCCGTTTCTGACTTTTGACAATAATGTCCCGTAGCAATAAAATCTGCGTTGAAAGGTTCCAGTGCTTTGAAAAACTCATCAAATTTTATTTCGCGGTTGCAAAGCACATCCGGATTTGGAGTACGTCCTTTGGAATATTCATCAAACATATAATCCACTACTCTTTTGCTGTAGCTTTGACTTAAATCCACAACATGAAAAGCTATACCCAGCTTTTTGGCAACCAGTTCAGCAAATGTAACATCTTCATCCCAGGGACAATCTCCTTTCAGCACCCCGGTTTTATCATGCCAGTTTACCATAAAAACAGCAGTTACATCATAGCCCTGTTCCTTAAGCAAATACGCAGCCACACTGGAATCTACTCCTCCTGATAATCCTATAATGACTTTTTTCTTCATTGACTACTTGTTGAGGTGCAAAGATAGTTTTTAATGTAATAAATTGCTAATAGGATGTGGTGGTGGTAGCGGATATAGGATTGGCGGGTTGCAATGTTGGTTCAAATTCAAATCGTGGGACCCCGGAGCTTTCTCTAATAGCCCTTTACCCAAAAAACTTTATCCTCATCAATGCAAAAATCAACCCTTTCAAGGATATTTTTTAAGACTTCCACTAACTCATTTTTTATTGTTTCCCATTTAATTCTCCAATCGGGGTAGAATGTCTTCAATTCATTCATGAAATCGATACCTTCCAGTTGCTTAAGTATCATGATTTCAAGATCGTCCTGATTTTCAATGCTGGATACTCTTGAAAGGTAATCCTGGAGGTGATTTCTTAAACTGACTAATATGGAGTTACTGAATCCGGTCTGTTCAAAATAGTTAAAATCCTTATTACTGAGTTCGAAGGCAGGTTGGAAAACAGAAAAAACAGCTCCGTGCACATATTTTGATTTTTCTGTACACAGCCGACAATCCGCATTCATTTCACCTATGGTAAACTCTACGATATTAAGATCTTTATAATCAAATAGCTGGATCCTCATCAAAATGAATTTTTCTAAAGTTAATACTTTTTGATAAATAAAAGATCAGATTTGACGGAGCTCAGTGATAACTAAAAAAGATTGAGGTATTTATCATATATCTCCTGGGTCCTGACAAGGTGTTCTTTCATGATTTCCCTTGCATGGTCTTCCTCTTTATTCCGAATGGCTGAAAGAAGTGCTTTATGGGATTTCAATGTGTTTTCTTTTTCACCTTCAATATTGGCGTAGATATAGTTTCGCATCCTCGGAAGAAGAGAATATATGGGTTCCATGGTAATTTGCATAATCGGGTTACCGGTGGATTTTGCAATGGTCAGATGAAATTTATTATCAATATCCGCTTCCATTTGGGTATTATCCGGATCACAACTTTCAAATTCGATAATACTTCTTTCCAACTCCCTTACATTTTCTTCCGTCCTGTTTCTTGCAGCAAGAAGGGCAATTTCCGGTTCAAAATACCTGCGAACCTCAATAAACTGGCTCAGGAGATTTTTATCAAATTTCAGATCATAA
>CBDUPM010000304.1:0-4190 GCA_965369105.1 uncultured Bacteroidales bacterium
GGGGTGAATTGCTTATTGATCCACCTGTTTATCCCATTTGCATTGGAAACAGTGCAAATGTTCAATTTACTGATAATACACAATTTAATTGCGTACCTCCCCAGGAAAATGATGTTCCTAATGTTTCTACCCGCTGGATTCAATGGATTTATGGTACCGATATCACCATGACCGGAAGTCCGGTCACAATCGACGGAAACCCACAGGCATTTCCCTATGCCGGAAGTATAATTACCCTTCCAGGACCTGTTACGGGATCCGGAGTTTTAAGCCAGGTAATGAATGTAGCGAATGATAAACTTGTAGGACAATTTTTTGAAATAACTTTAAGATACTGGAATTATTGTAATCCCTGGGATGACCCGGTTATTCCCGGACCACCTGCCGATCCGGTAAACGGAGATCATCCTCCGGTTACAACTACTGCCATAATATTAATTGTGGATAATCCTGATGCGACCATTGATCCGGTTGCACCTGTTTGTGAAGATGCCTCATCCTTTTCTCTCTCAGCAGCAGACGGAGGGGGTATCTGGTCTGGTCCCGGTATAATTGATCCGGGAGGAGGAATTTTTGATCCTGGTACTGCAGGGCCCGGAAACCATACCATTACATACAGCATTACCGATGGGAACGGATGTTTTGATTCAGACACAGAAATAATTACAGTTCATCCTTCACCGGATGCATCCATCACAGCTGAAAATCCTTTTTGTATATATAACAGTCCGGTTGACCTGGAATCTGCAAGTCCGGATGGAACATGGACAGGGTCGGGAATAATTAATTCAGTCACCGGAATATTTGATCCTTCCCTGGCTGGAGACGGAGATCATATGATTTATTTCTTAACTGATCCGGATTTAAACGGTTGTCGGGGCAGGGATTCCATTTTACTGGATGTAAACCTGGCTCCACTTGCCCGGATAGCTACACCAGATTCTTCATGGTGCTCAACAGGCGACAATAGCAGCCAGGCCTTGGTTATAATTGACGGGAATGATGATAATCATTATGATATTACATGGGAGGTAAATGGTTTGGAAACCAATTTAACTAATATCAGCAACGACAGCATACTTTTAAACCTGGATAATTTGAATGAAAATAATACCTACAGACTTTTAAATGTAACTGAACACTTTGGTGCTGTCAGTTGTGAAAGTGACCTGAATGACACCCTGATAAATAACATTTTTGATACCCCTTTATTAAGTCTTGATGTAAATCCATTGGGAATATGTAGTCCGGTACAGACCATTTTTACAGCTTCAGAAGGATTTTCCTTATATAAATGGAGTTTTGGAGATGGTGAAACATTTAGATCAGATACTTCAAGCATTTTACATAGCTTTTATTATTTCGGAAAGTCTGACACTACCTATTATACCAAACTTGTTGCTGAAACCACATCGGGCTGTAAGGATAGCATAAACAGTGAGATTCCGGTTTACCCGAGTCCGCTGGCTGACTTCTTTGTATCTCCTGCCAGGCAGGATTACCCTGATACCATTGTGTCCTTAAGTAATCTTTCAAGGCAGGGAAACTGGTCTTACTACTGGGACTTTGGGGACGGATCAGGGTCTGAGGTAAGACAACCGGTTGAGCATGCCTACACTGCTTATGGTGCTTTTAATATTACTTTGAGGGTTTTTAGCGAGTATTGTGCGGATACCATTTCAAAGGAAATAATAATTCTACCACCCACCCCAACAGCTTATTTTGAGCCCGACACCTTTGGTTGCCCCCCTGTGATTGTTAATTTTATGAATACAAGCAAATATGGCGATAGTTTTATCTGGGATTTTGATGATGGAACCTTTTCAACAGAAAGAAATCCTACCCATTCCTTCTATCAGCCTAAAATTCACAATGTAAAACTTAAAGTAATCGGACTGAACGGGGAAGCCAGTTTTACCCAGGTTGTCGATGTATATCCCTATCCGCAAGCCCTGTTTGTAGCTTACCCAACAGAAGCAAAAGACACCGAACAGGTATTTAAATTTGTTAATAATTCAGTCAATGCAAACAGATATTTTTGGGATTTCGGGGATGGAAATACCTCCGAAGATTTTGAACCAGATCATGTTTATGGAAAGGAAGGAATTTTTGATATTACCCTGTATGCCTGGAGCGAAAAAGAATGTACCGACACGCTTGCCATTGACAGATATATCACAGTAAATGCCGATGAAGGAGTCCTGAGTTATCCAAATGTATTTCGCTGGAACCAATCCGGGCCTACCGGGGGATACTGGACAGAAGGTACGATTGACAACACCGTTTTTCATCCCCATTTTTTTAATGTTGTTGAATATAAATTATTGATTTACAGCAGGTGGGGAGAGTTAGTATATGAAAGTGATGATTTATATAAAGGCTGGGACGGCTATCATACGAACGGCAAGAAAGCCACACAGGGAGTATATGTTTATAAGGCTCTGGTCACCTACATCAGCGGCAGGAAAGAGGTGGTAGTGGGAGATGTTACGTTTTTGCATTAGTGTGGTAAGTTGGTTAAGGAAAAATTTGATTACTTTGATACAAGATTATGGCCAGTGTTCTTTGGCCAATTTGATCAACTTCTATATAATAAATTTGCCTGCCTTTATTCCTAAGCTTAAATAATTAATTAATTTTAGTTTTTTAATTATTTTAAGATTTCGAATAAAACAGCTTATGAATAAAGAGAAATTAATATCCATCTTTCAAAAAATATATAGTAAAGACCAGGCCATTATCAATAAACAACTTTCCCGTTATGAAGATCTGGCTCAACTTTTTCAAAATAGATTTAACCGCGAAGCCATTCATTATTTCAGCACTCCGGGCAGAACTGAAATAGGAGGAAATCATACAGATCATAATTTTGGCCGGGTGCTGGCAGGAAGTGTAGACATGGATTCTATTGCCATTGCAGCTCCTAATGAAAGCTCTGTCGTAACTGTATATTCCGTTGGGTTTGAGGGTAGTTTTAGGGTGGATTTATCAGATCTAAATGTAAAAGAAAAGGAAAAAGAAACGACCAATTCATTGATCAGGGGAATTGCAGCCAGGTTTAAGGAGCTGGGATATCATATCGGAGGAGTTGATGCTTATATTACCAGCAATGTTTTATCAGGATCAGGTTTAAGTTCATCTGCTTCCATTGAAGTTTTGCTGGGTACCATATTTAATACCTTTTATAATTCCAATAAAATCTCTCCTGAAGAGCTTGCTGTTATTGGCCAATTTGCTGAAAACCAATATTTCGGAAAACCTTGTGGCTTAATGGACCAGGTGGCATGCGCTATGGGAGGAATTGTCACCATAGATTTCAGGAATCCTGCTGATCCGGTCATTAAAAAAGTTGATTTTGATTTTGAAGCCCGGAATTACAAGCTGCTTGTGGTGGATACGGGCGGATCTCATGCTGATCTTACTCAGGATTATGCCTCTGTACCCTCTGAAATGAAATCAGTAGCTAAAATATTAGGTGCAGAAGTATGCAGAGAGATCAGCATGGAAAAATTCCTGCCGGCCATTTCCGGATTGAGATCTTCAGTTGGTGACCGGGCGGTATTAAGAGCATTTCATTTTCTGAAGGAAAACGGGAGAGTGGTGGATCAGGTTAAAGCCTTAGAAAGTAACGATTTTGAGACATTCCTTCAGTTAATTAAGGATTCCGGGAATTCATCTTTTAAATGGCTTCAGAATATTTACTCTCCTAAAAATCCCGGTGAACAGGGACTTTCTCTTGCACTTGCAATGACGGAAATGTATATTTCTGATGTAAATAAGGGTGCATGCAGGGTTCATGGAGGAGGATTCGCAGGGACTATACAGGTTTTCTTACCTTCTGACCTTATAACATCCTATATCCAAATGATGGAAAGCGTTTTTGGAGAAGGGAGCGTAAATGTGCTAAATATAAGACCTCTGGGAACATTACATTTAAATTCCTGCTAATAAATTTTCTGAATAATCACATCCCGGTTAAAAGCTTAACAAAAGCGATTTGACCGGAGGAATTACTCAACCGGGGTACCGGTCTCGTGAGCTCACCTCCTGGCGTCGGTTCGGTTCGATTCCCACAACCTCATTTATGGAGAATAAGAAAAGAGCGTTTTGATTCTAAGGATTCAAATAAAACAACCCGGAGGAATTACTCAACCGGGGTACCGGTCTCGTGAGCTCACCTCCTGGCGTCG
>CBDUPM010000305.1:0-4182 GCA_965369105.1 uncultured Bacteroidales bacterium
CAATCTGCCTGATTTCCCTGCTTGAACATTTTGCGGCTGATCCCTCCTACCGGCCTACCTTTAAATCTAAATGGTACCTGTCATTGATAGGCGGAGTGTTTTCCATATGGCTCATGTTTAAAATGAACATGCCTTACGCAATCCTTTCCCTTGTGATTATGGCGATCATTTACTTCTTGGTTACTTCCTACCGGAAAGAAAAGAAAGGCTTCGAAAAATTATTCAGGGGAGTTATCTTCCAATTAAGCAGGCAGCTTCAGATCTTTGCCCAGCGTGCCGATAAGGAAGATCTCGATAAAAACTGGAGGCCCTTTGCCATTTGTGTTACCCAGGATACCTTTATCCGCAGATCAGCATTCGACCTTTTGCGATGGATCTCCTTCAAATATGGATTCGGAACTTATATTCACTTTATTAAAGGTGTGTTATCCGAAAAAACCAATAAAGAATCCAAACAGGTACTTAAGCACTTAATAAACCTGGCTTCCGGGAGTAAAAACCGGGTGTATCTCGATACCATAATTTCTCCGTCCTATACTTCTGCCATTGCCCAGGTCATACAGTTATCAGGAATCAGCGGAAAAGGAAACAATATGATTTTATTTGAGTTTTCCAGCACTCATCCTGAAAGTCTGAATGATGCCCTAAAAACCCATAACCTTTTGTTATCTACCGGATTTGACATCTGTGTTTTACATACTTCCTACAAGGGTTTTGGATACAAATCGCAAATTCATATCTGGATTACTTCTTCCGATTATGAAAATGCCAATCTTATGATCCTGCTGGGATATATCATAATGGGGCATCCGGAATGGAAGAACGGTGTGCTTAAAATTTATGTTTTATATGCGGCAAGCGATCTTGAAAGAAAGCGTATGGAACTGATGGAACTTATAAAAAGCGGAAGGATTCCAATATCACCCTCAAATATCAAGCTGGTTTCAATGGAGGAAACAGACTCAAAACATCAGATTATTTCAGATAAGTCTATTGATGCCGACCTGGTTATTGTTGGTTTCCGTTATGAAAGAATTCGAACCGAAGGGGCTAATATATTTACGGGATATGAAAATTTAAGTAACACACTTTTCATTAGTTCAAATCAGGAGAAAGATTTAAATTTGGATGACGTTTAATGGGAAGGCTTAAAATCCTTTCAAAGAAATTAAAATATGGAAAAAATTGCCTTATTCCCCGGAAGTTTTGATCCCTTTACAATTGGTCATGAAACGATTATTAAAAGAGCAGAATCCCTGTTCGATAAAATTATTATATCCATAGGGGTTAACACTAATAAAAAATCATTTTTAAGCCTGGAAAAAAGATTGAGATTAATTTCTGATGTTTTTAAGGATAACCCTAAGATAGAAGTGTCCAGTTTTGAAGGCCTGACGGTGGATTTTTGCCGGAAAACCGGGGCAAAATACATTCTCCGGGGATTGAGAACCGCAGCTGATTTTGAGTATGAAAGGGCAATCGGACAGGTTAACCGTGCAATGTATCCGGAAATTGAAATTGTCTTTCTTCTCACAGCCGCGGAATATACACCCATAAACTCAACTATCGTGAGAGATATTCTGATTCATGGCGGAGATGCTTCAAAATTCCTTCCGCAGAATATTGACATAAAAAATTATCTCTAAGAATGAGAAAAGTTTTTGTCATTTTTCTTTTTTTCCTTTTTTCCCTCCCATCTGCCTATAGTGGGGAAATTAGTATCCATCTTACAAAGGGTCAAATAATTACTGAAGCCCTTGAGTTTTATACCCTTGACTACCCATTCTTTGACCTGAAAACAGGAATTGGGAAAATTGAAGATTCGGACGATACATTGTCCTATTATCCTAATGAGACCAGCAGTGTCTATTTTGATTACGGTCCCTGGCAATGTTATTTCTTTGTTGAAAAAGACAGGGATTACCAGGTTATTTTGCCCGATATTTCAAAGATTTCGGAAGAATGGAAAAGAAATCCGTTTTTCAAAAAAGAAAAAATTCATGTTGATTTATATTTTGATTCCGGTTTCCCTGGAGAAACCGACATTAACACAGTCATAAGAGACTTTGAAAAGGAATTCAAACCCTTTATTGATAAACAAATATTGAGATATTACCAGCCGGAGTTAGCAAAACAGAAAAGGGACTCCTTTATTCTTGTCAATTATAAACCCCTTGATACGAGTGACCAATCTTTTTACCTGGAGTACATCCGTTCTAAGAAAGCTATTCTTGAATTTTCGAGCTCTGACCACGATTTATTAAAATTGATAAAGCAATATCTAAGCTCTGAAAAAGCAAATTTCCGGAACCCGGCTTACCGTAATTTATTTGAATTGCTTCTGCAGGATTATTTTAATTTTAAATCACAATTTGAAGGCTTTAACGACCTCCTGCTGTCGCTCCATAATCCTGATCCATCCGATCTGTTAAGGATATTAGAAAACGATCCTTTAATGGAAAATGACATGATACTGGAATACGTTGTTTATAATGAAATCTACAAAGCCTATTATTCAGGATTTTATAATAAATCAAAACTATTATCCTTTATGGATTCTTTTTCAGCAGAAAACAAAGTTTCAGGCTCCAAAAAACTGGCAGAACACATCAAAAAGAAATTTCTGAATATGGAAACCGGTTATCCTGTTCCTGCTTTTAAGAAGATCAGCATTCAGGGGGATACTTTGAATACAGATTCTCTTTATAATAAATATATTTACCTTGGGTTTCTCGACATAACAGGCTTTGCAAGTCTTCAGGAGATTGAATATCTGAAACTCATTTACTCAAAGCATAAGAAATACTTAGATATTATCTCGTTTATTATTACCCCTGACCCTGAAAACCTTAAAGAATTTATTGAACATCATTCCATTCAGTGGCCGGTAATTCCTGTTGAAAGAAATGACCGGGTTTTGGTGGATTACCAGGTAAGGGCGATACCCGTTTTTTATCTGGTTGATAAAAATGGTAAACTTTTGTTTAACCCGGCTGCAGCTCCCTCAGAAAATTTTGAATACCAACTATTTGAATTACTAAAATACAGGAAGGAAATAGTGCCTTAGATAAGATTTGAAGCAGTAAATACTTCCATAAGTGAGCGATAAGTATTACCCGAGATATAGGATATTTCATCAGGATTCAACCACATCACAGAACTAATATTCTCAGAGATCTGGGGAACCGGAGTTTCTTCACCCTTATAAAGCATTGAAAACCACTCGGTCTTTTTAAGGATCTCTTTTGAATCCAGTTCATAC
Organism: uncultured Bacteroidales bacterium; assembly: GCA_965369105.1. Taxonomy (GTDB): domain Bacteria; phylum Bacteroidota; class Bacteroidia; order Bacteroidales; genus JAGLSB01. The sequence goes on from CBDUPM010000305.1 coordinate 3,263, forward strand.
GTATGATAGGTTGAAATGATTTTGGATTCCAGAATCAGGTTATTGATCCCGCATTCCTCACTTACCTCCCTGAGTGCGGCAGTTTCAAAATCCTCTCCTTTATCCAGTTTTCCTTTTGGAAGATCCCAAATTCCATTCCGTTTGATAACAAGTATTTCACCTTTGTTGTTTCTTACCACACCTCCGGCTGCATCAATTCTTTTAAAAGATGTGCAAAACTCTTTCCAGATTAGTTCAATATCATGGTGAACCAGGTAAAATTCACGTACTGAATCAAGATATTTAAAGGCTTTTATAATTGCTTTCAGGGCATCCGGATTGCCATATTTGTAAAACAGGCCATCGTTATTTTTTATCGCCCCCGGGAAATCATTCGTAAAAAAAACTATTCGATCCTTAAAAAAAACTTTATACATTTGCCCAATAATGAAAATACAAGAAAAAACCGCATCCTACCTGCTGCAAAGTAAAGCAATAAAATTAGAACCTGCAAAACCCTTTACCTGGGCGTCAGGCTGGAAATCTCCCATCTATTGTGACAACCGTATTACTCTTTCCTATCCTGAAATCAGGGCGTTTATCAGGGATGAATTTGTAAATCTTATCAAGAAAAAATATGGTGTGCCTGATGTTATTGCAGGTGTTGCCACGGGAGCTATTGCCCAGGGCGTCCTGGTTGCTGAGAAAATGGGTGTTCCTTTTGTTTATGTAAGGCCTGCCCCAAAATCTCATGGTAGAGAAAATTTAATTGAAGGCGAATTGGGTGAGGATAAAAATGTTGTGGTAGTGGAAGATCTTATATCCACCGGTGGTAGCAGTTTAAAGGCAGTAAATGCCCTCAGGGACGCAGGAGCAAATGTACTGGGAATGGTAGCAATTTTTACCTATGGTTTTCCGGTTGCCGTTAAAAACTTTTCAGA
>CBDUPM010000306.1:0-4179 GCA_965369105.1 uncultured Bacteroidales bacterium
GGATCACAGGTGGTTTTACAACCGTAGGCTTAAGCATAGCAGGTGCAATTTTGGGTGCATGGACTAAAAAAGCGTGATTAATACAAAAAAAAATAATCCCGGTTTTGTATTGATAACTATGATTCAAAACCGGGATTTTTATTTAATTCATAAAATAAATCTCTATAAAAGTACTAAATGAAAATACTTCTTACAGGTGCAACAGGATATATTGGTAAAAGACTGGTTCATAAACTGGTAGAGATGAATTATGAAGTAATATGTTGTGTCCGTGATATTGAAAGGATTTCACTCTCCAAATCAATTCAGGAAAGAGTCAGCTTTATAGAAATTGATTTTTTGAATCCCCCGGATCTGAATACATTGCCTAAAGATATTGACGGCGCCTATTATCTCATCCATTCCATGTCTCAGTCTATAAAGAATTTTTCCGGATTAGAAGCCAGGTCTGCTGAGAATTTCCGGGATTATATGAATCAAACATCAGTAAAACATGTTGTTTACCTGAGTGGTATTGTAAATTCCCCTGAACTTTCCAAGCACCTTCAGTCAAGAAAAAACGTGGAAGAAATCCTAACTTCCGGAAAGTATAACAGTACTGTTTTGCGTGCAGGAATAATCGTGGGTTCCGGGAGTGCTTCTTTTGAAATTATCAGGGATCTGACTGAAAAACTACCCGTGATGGTAGCCCCAAAATGGGCCCTTACAAAATCACAACCTATTGCAATCCGGAATGTTATGGCCTTCCTTTCAAGTACAATATTCGATGAAAGATGCTTTAATAAAAATTATGATATCGGTGGCCCAAGTGTTTTGACCTATAAAGACATGCTTCTGCAATATGCTGAAGTAAGGGGTTTAAAGCGTTGGATTATTCCTCTGCCATTCATGACCCCTAAAATTTCAGCATTCTGGCTGTATTTTGTGACAGCGGTTTCCTATAAGCTGGCAATAAATCTTGTTGAAAGCATGAAAGTTGAAGTGGTGGGAAAGGAAAATAATCTTGCGGAACAATTTGGAATCGAACTGATTCCGTACAAAGAGGCCATAAAAATGGCCTTTACACGCCTTGAACAGAATCATGTTGTTTCTACATGGAAAGATTCCTTAATAAGCGGAAGGTTAAACAAGGAACTGCATGAATTTATCCAGGTACCTCAATATGGTGTTTACCGGGATGTTCAGATTGAAGCAATTGATTCCGTTGAAAAAGCGATGGATCGCATTTGGTCAATTGGAGGAGAAACCGGTTGGTACTATGCCACATGGATATGGAATATACGTGGATTTATGGATAGAATTGCCGGGGGAATCGGGATCAGAAGAGGAAGAACAAATTTACATGAAATACATTCAGGTGATGCCCTGGATTTCTGGAGAGTTTTACTGGCCGATGAGAATAATAGAAGACTTTTACTTTATGCTGAAATGAAATTACCGGGAGAAGCATGGCTGGAATTTTCAATCACTGATGAAAATAAATTAATGCAGGTTGCAACCTACAGGCCAAAAGGTATTCTTGGCCGATGGTACTGGTATATGCTAATGCCATTTCATTTTTTTATTTTTCGTGGAATGGCAAGAAGAATTGCCAGAGGGCGACTAACCATTGAAGTGGTTCTGCCCGATTAATAAAGGTACCTGTGGCATTCAGCACAAGAGTATTCTTTCCATGATTCACCAATATCAACCGGATGTTTAAATTCCAGTGAATTATTTACCGTAGTGCTTGCATAATTATCCGCAAATCCCTGTCCCAGTATGGTATGACATAAGTTACAGTCCCTTGAAATAATCCGGTTATCTGCACTTACATGATTACCATTATGGCATCTGAAACATCCATTATACTCGATATGGCCGATATGATTGGGATACACATCCCAGCTGGCTCCCATTCCGGGGACTATATTTTTTTCAAAGCCTTTCATAAAACCATCAAAGGCATGTTGAATTAATCCCTGATTTTCTTCAGCCATACCCGGATAATTTACATTATAATACTCCTGCATTTTACCCCAGATAAGCATGCGTGCGGTATCAGTATTATCATATACATCATTGAATACTTCCATGGCCAGTTTCTTTATTCCTGGTAATTCTGCCGGAATATCCCCTGAACTTATTAACAGATCGGTGAATTCCTGTGGAGGTAAAAAATTATGGGAAGGCCGGTTATGGCAATCGAGGCAATCCATTTCCCTGATTTCGAGCGTATCAATAGCCTCCTGATCCAGCTTTTCATATAAATCCTCATATACAATAGTATCATTTGTTGTAGAATTAATATACCTGACCCATGGAAGATATTCCCTGTCCCGGGTAGATGCAATGTATTCAATTTTTACTTCTTTGTTAATATGCCAGTGAATTCCTTCAAGCAAACCCTGGGTACTATGTTCTGATCCAATCTTCATCATCAACTGAATATTCCATTCCGTATTTCCTGAATCTGCCAGGTAATGCTTTTCATTTTCAATCCTGTAGGAATAAAATTTTTCCGGCCAATGGCAATGCTCACAAGTTTCCCGGGCAGGTCTTAAACTTTCAATCGGTGTGGGTATGGGTTTGGGGTAAATTTTCGAAAGAACCGCATAAACCTGGTACAGCCCGGATAGCTTACTTTTTACATACCAGTCGGCACCTTCCCCGACATGACACTCGACACAGGTAACTCTTGAATGAGTTGATGCCTGATATGCTGTATATTCAGGTTCCATAACTTTGTGACACAAGGTTCCGCAGAATTCATTGGATTCAGAATAATGAAAAGCTTTATAACTCCCGATACCGGTTAAAAGAAGGAATACAAAGCTTCCCAAAACAAAAACGGCAATGCCGTTCCGGTGCCTTCTATTATTGAGATCCAGCTTGATTCCCCTTTTGATTTTCTCAGGATCAGCTTTTTTATTCCTTTTAGAAGCTCTGATCATCCCGATAGGAATCAGAATTAAACCCAGTATTAATAAAGCAGGTAATACCATAAAAACCAGTAGCCCGGTATAAGATCCTCCAACGTTGAAGAAGGTCATTGCTAATAAAAAGAATAGGATTATCAGCAAACTAAGGCTTGCTAAAAGACTTCCGATAAGAGTCAACGGGTTATAAAATGACAGGGGTAATTTCATAATCTAAGTTTTAGATGGAAATACAAATTATGAAATATATTACTACCACATATCAAATATGATATATATCAATTGAGTTTTTTTGCGGGTTTCCTCCTCCCTGCTAGATGAACGCAGAATAGATTCAGGATTCCGAAGGACTTAAGCTGCTTCTTTTTTCAGACTTATCTTATCTTGTCTTATTCCCAGGTATATGACTACTCCACCTGTAAAAAACATAATCAAACTATAGATGGCAGGAGCAATTGCAAAACTGGTACTACCCAATAAAACTACCGCAATGGTTATTGCGAGGGTTCCGTTTTGAATTCCGGATTCTATAGATATTGAGAGAGCTCTTTTATCTTTTATTTTGAAAATACGGGCTGAGAAAAATCCAACCAACATGGTAGAAACATTCAGTATTAAGGCCACAATACCTGCCTGCTGAAAATAGGAAACAAAATTTTCTCTTTCTTTAATCACAATCCCGATAATCACGAGCGCAAGAACAAAACCTGAAGCAATCCTTACCGGTTTTCCCATTTTCAAAGAAAACTCTTCCTTATATTTTCGAATCAGCATACCAATGCTGATCGGAATAACAATTATCACGAAGATCTGTATGATTGTTTCAACTACATTGAGATGGATTATTTGCCCTTCATCATGAAAATAGATTAGAGCAAAATTTACAATAAATGGAATGGTGATAATGGTAACAAAACTGCTTAATGCAGTAAGGCTGACAGATAAGGCAGTATCTCCTTTAGCCAAATGTGCTATCAGGTTGGAGGTTGGTCCACCCGGACATGCCGCTAATATCATTATTCCGATGGCTATTTCGGGTCCCACCGGAAAAAGTATTACAATTAAAAACCCAATCAGGGGTAATAAAATTAGTTGATTGACTAATCCTACAATAATTGCTTTGGGGTAAATAAATATTCTCTTGAAATCTTCAAAAACCAGTGAGAGTCCCATTCCAAGCATTATAATAATCAATGAACCTGCAAGAATAATAGTTGAAATCTTATCCATAGTTTGAATTATTGATTGCGGCCACAATATA
>CBDUPM010000307.1:0-4174 GCA_965369105.1 uncultured Bacteroidales bacterium
GTCCCGGTTGAGGGTCCTTATAAACCTGATCATTACAGATATTAATTTTTGAAAAGGGATTAGATTATACTGAACCCTTCAGGAAATCTTTATCTTCTTTCGTTAATTTAATATCAGGGATAAAAGTTCAGGGCTTAATTGACAATGGTCAGAAAGCCTCCGTTTTTAAAGCTCGAATATTTTTTGAGCGAATACTTTGTAGGCCCCCGGGTTACATAGGCCTCGCCAATGTCATCTGATGGATCCAGAAAATACTGGCTTTCACAGCAGGGACAACTTAAATGGAAAACACTGGTGGTATCATTTTCGACGGAACATGAATAATCCTGCTCATAGGTGCAGGTTCTGTCATATACAAAATACTGATCATTAAAATTGCGGGCAATAAGAAGTCCGTTTAAACCTTCATTGTCGTAAAGGAAAGCATGTTCTCCCGGACCAATTTGTGAGTCAAGATTACTTAAACTAATATTTAAGTTTATTGGGATATATGGAAACTGGTACCGGTCTTTACTACATGATGTACCCATAAGAGTAACTATTATAGCAATAAGACAAATCTTTAGTATCGTTTTTTTAAATATCATTACTAATGTATTACGGACAAAGTTAAAATTTCGTACATTTATACTGAATAAATTATTGAAATAAAATGGATTTTGATTTTGGGAACCTGATATATATTCTTCTCACCCTTGATTTTGTCATTTTTGGGGCCATGAATAAAAAGAAAAAGCCGGTTCAAAAACCCCAGGAAGTCATGGATGAGGATATGGATATCGACCAGGAGATTGAACAACCGGTTAGCTCCTTTAATGATAATTTTAAAAAGCTTTTTGGTGATTTTTCCGACATGGACACAGTAACTCAAGTGACAGAAGATTCTTATGTGGAGGAGTATGAAGAACAGGAAAATGAATCTTTATCAGATAGCAGCTATTCCACACTGGACGTTGTTGAGGAAGAAGTAATAAATCCTGTATACAGGATGAGCGATCATATGGATTCGATCAGAACGGAAAATGCAAAATCCATAGCTTTCAAAGAAAATTTTAAACCATCATTTACGCAAATGCTTTACAAGGAATTTGATCCTAAAAAAGCATTACTCTATTCCGAAATATTTAAACCTAAGTATTTCTGATTTAAATAGTTCAAGAATTATATTTTTTATTTTTCTTACGGAATAAATTTTTTAAACTGAAAAAAATCAATAATTTTGATCCTAGAAAGAGTTCAGGACGTCCTGAATTCTTTTTTGTTTTATTCTTTTAATCAAGTGAAGAAGCATGGCAGAAACGATTTACATTACAGAAGAGGGCCTCGAAAAATTAAAAAACGATCTACACAAACTCAAAACGATTGATCGTCCCGGAATTTCCAGACAAATTGCGGAGGCTCGTGATAAGGGAGACCTGTCAGAAAATGCTGAGTATGACGCGGCAAAAGAAGCACAGGGTCTTTTGGAATTAAAAATTTCCAAACTGGAAGACCAGGTGGCAAATGCCCGCATTATAGATGAGTCAAAAATTGATACCGAAAGGGTGCAGATATTAAATAAGGTTAAAATTCTGAATAAGAATAAGAAGGCAACTCTGGAATATACCCTTGTTTCTGATTCAGAAGCAGATTTAAAAGCCGGTAAAATAAGTGTTAATTCGCCAATTGCTAAAGGGCTTCTTGGAAAAAAAGTAGGAGATATTGCTAAAGTTCTGGTTCCTGCCGGAGAGGTTGAATTTGAAATTCTTAATATTTCCCGATAATTAAAAATTTATGCCTGGTATATTTTCAAAAATCGTTGCCGGAGAGATTCCTTCCTATAAAATCATGGAGGATGAGAATTATTATGCTTTTCTGGATATCAATCCACTTGCAAAAGGACATACACTTGTAATTCCCAAGAAAGAAACCGATTACATATTTGATATTGAAGATGAACTTCTGGCCGGAATGATGGTTTTTGCCAAGAAAGTTGCCAAAGCCATAGATAAAGTATGTGATTGTAAACGGGTAGGAATTGCGGTTCTTGGATTGGAAGTTCCCCATGCCCACATTCACCTGATTCCTATCAATAACCTTCATGATATTGATTTCAGTCAGCCTAAATTAAAGTTCAGCCCGGAGGAGTATGAAGAAACTGCCCGGATGATCAGATCGGCAATTTAGGCTTAAATTGGTTACATGGACTTGTGATTCCGGTCTGATGCAAAACCCCATCTCCCGGATGGATCAATAATTTCATTTTTAAAATCAAAACCCGGATCCTTGAAATAATATTGTTAAAGTGTTAATAATCAAAGGATTCAACAATTACCTATGGGTTTGCAAGCTCCCAAAAGTCTTGTTTGATTGATCCGGCATCACTTCACCCGGTTCGGATTCTTCTTCATAAAATCATCCCAGCCCTTATATCCTTTTTCCACGGAAATGGCTTTATCCTGGTAAAAATGACATAAAGCTGCGGCTACCCCATCCGTGGCATCAAGATCTTTGGGGATTTCTCCAATATTTAACAGTCTGGCCAGGATAGATGCCACCTGCTCTTTGGATGCAGCTCCCTGTCCGGTTATGGCCATTTTTATCTTTCTCGGGGCATATTCATAAATGGGAATATCACGGGACAAGGCAGCTGCAATGGCAACTCCCTGGGCGCGACCAAGTTTCAGCATGGATTGCACGTTTTTACCAAAAAAGGGAGCCTCAATAGATAATTCATCCGGCTTATACTTATCTATCAGACTGATGGTTTCATGGAATATGCTTCTTAGTTTTAAATAGGGATCAGTAATTTTATTTAACCTGACCACCCCCATAGAAAGAAGAGCAGCCTGTTTCTTTACAATCTCGATTACTCCGAATCCCATAACATTCGTGCCAGGGTCGATCCCTAATATTATCCGGTCAGTTTTTGACATTGTTTCTTTTACCAAATCGTGCTTTTTGAACAAAAATACCTGTAACTACCAGCAAAAGACCATAAAGTGTGGTCAAATGAATAATCTCTCCCAGTATTAACCGAATAAAGATAAGGGATATAAAAGGGAAGATAAAAATTAGGTTACTGATTTTATCCGTTGAAGCGGTATATTGCAGGGCTTTTAACCAAAAAAGATAGGTCAGACCCATTTCAAAAATCCCGATATAAATACCTACGCTCCACTGGTTTAAACCCTTTGGGAATGGATTTTCAACAAAGAAGCTTCCCATTAATAAAAAGATGGTTCCAAATAAAAATCCCAGGAATAATTTAATATTCTCGTCTCTTTTATCCCTTACATAAAGTATCCAGTAAAAAGACCAGATCACTGAGCTTGAAACGGCCAGGAGCATAAATGGAACCTGCTCCTTTTGAAAATGATTTCCTCCACCTTGTGAGGATACAATTACGATGCCTGAAAAGCTGATTAATAAGGCAATAAAACTTTTTATTTCAAGCTTTTGTTTAAGAAGGGGTATTGATACCAGAACAATAACTATTGGCCATAATAAGTTGAGGGGCTGGGCTACCTGTGCGGGCAGATTTTCATAAGCCTTGAATAACACCAGGTAGTAAATAAACGGATTCAATCCTCCCAAAAGCATGGATAAAAGCAGGTCTTTTTTTCGGGTTGCTTTGAGTAAATAAACCTTCTTGTTTATGATAAGTGAAATTCCTAAAACGACCAATGAAGACATGCTGGAAACCAGTAAAACCTGGTATACACTTTGTTCGGAAAGGGCAATTTTAAAAGCAGTAGCTACGGTCGACCAAAACAAAATGCTAAGTCCTGCAAATAAGTAGGATTTGGTTTGATTGGTCATGGGTTAAGGTTTGTGATTGCCCGGGTCGGTAGTCGACATTGGACTATTGGCTATTTAAGGATTCTTATTCTATGGTTTTAAAACCGGTAAACTCGTGAAGTACTTCCGGTATATTAATTCCTTTCTCCGTTTGATTGTTTTCAAGAAGTGCGGCAAAAATTCTTGGAAGGGCCAGGGAAGAGCCATTCAATGTATGTGCAAATTGGTTTTTAAGGCTGGCCTTATCCTTAAATCTTAGTTTCAACCGGGTAGATTGATAAGATTCAAAATTTGATACTGAGCTTACTTCAAGCCATCTTTTCTGGGCAGCTGCATAAACCTCAAAATCAAAAGTGAGTGCTGAGGTAAAGCTTAAATCTCCACCACATAGCTT
>CBDUPM010000308.1:0-4167 GCA_965369105.1 uncultured Bacteroidales bacterium
TCAGATCCGGCATCTGAATATCCAGAAATATTAGCTGAACCGGATTTTCCTGCAAAAACTCCATTGCATCAATCGGATTATCGAACTGTCCGGCAAGATCTAAAAAGGGAGTTTTCTTAATATGAGAAACCATTAAGCCCAGGGCTAAAGGCTCATCATCAATGGCAATACAGCTTATTTTTTTCATGCCTTCTCTTTTAAGGGAATGCTAAGATGAACAGAATAGACCCGGTCCTCATTGTCAAGTTTCAGCTGAGCCTCATCTCCATAAATCAGTTCAAGCCGTTTTTTAATATTTGAAATACCAATTCCCCCTTTTTTGGCCGACTTATCCGCTTTTTGAGGGATGCTGTTCCTGCAATTAAAAATAACCTGGTTATTTTCTATGTTCAAATCTATTGATATAAAGGATTCTTCCCTGTAGCTGATGCCGTGCTTAAAAGCGTTTTCTATAAATGGAATAAACATCAGCGGAGGTATTTCAATGCCCGGTAATTTTTTCTGTATGTTTACTTCCAGCTTCACCTTTGGGTTTAAGCGTTGTTCCATTAAATCAATATAATTTTGCGTGAATTCAAATTCCTTATTCAGTTCCACAGTTTTTACATCCGAATCGTAAATCAGGTATCGCATTAAAACAGAGAGTTTTTCAATGGCTTTTTGTGCCTTAACGCTGTCTATTGCTACCAGGGCATAGATATTATTCAGAGAGTTAAAGAAAAAGTGCGGGCTGATCTGGTTTTTCAAAAAAGCCAACTCAGAATCGACCCGGGCTTTGTCAATTTCCTTTTGTTTTGTTTCGTTTTTTCTCATTTGCTGAACTATGGCCATTCCACTGCTAAAACCAAGGACCACCATCATTAATAAAAAATTATCCAGCAGCTTGGGGTGGAACCCATAACGACCTCCCGGGCGGGGGAGCCTGCCTGCCGGGTTATCCGGTCTCAGGCTGTCGAATTCCAGCAGATTATAAAGATATTGTGAAAAGCCCAGCAATAAAATGGCAAACAGGAAAAGAACCACAAAGAAATAAATCCTTCTTTTTGAAAAGAAAAACCGGGGTACAATCAATAAATAATTCACATAAAAGGCTACTATCATAAAAAATAACTGATAATAATAGCTGTAGATCCAATAGATTGCCCGGTCGTTATTCCGGTCGAATACAAAAAGGGGAAGGATTAAAAAAAGGAGCAATCCAATAAAATGAGGCAACCATTTTTCAATTTTGCTTTTCAGGATTTTCATCGTACAAATATATTATTTTCCCTGGCATTAAACATCTTAAATCAAAGACTGCATTCTGTTGCTGAATCACGAAAGAATTCTTTTGAGAATAAAATACCAGCTAAAAGAAAATCCCCAACAAACACTCTTCCATTCGAATTATCCATGGGGATTCTTTCCGGTAAATTTATCGCTTCCTTGGTTTTCCTTCAGGTCTTGGAGGTGCAGGAGCAAGTTTTCTTATTTCCTCTAAACTAAAACCCGCATCACTCACAGCCAATTCAAGTCCTTTTCCCCCAGGTATTTCAGCCTCCCGGAATGCCGCCATAATGGATTTGGCATCCTCCGCAGACAGTGATTTGCCTTTGTAATCGGCTAAAATTTTGTTCACCTTTTTTACCTGTTTATCCGTAAGGCTTTCAGCCTGTTCACGGGGAGGTTTTCTGCCCGGACCCTCCTGGGCCATTAATGGAATAAAGTTTATGGTCAGAAAACCAATGATTGCATAAATTAAAATTTGCTTTTTCATAATGTTAAAATTAAATGTAAATACTATAAATTATTATTCATGTCTCAATGCTTCAATCGGGTTCAGGGCCGATGCTTTCTTTGCCGGATACCAGCCAAAAAACACCCCGATAATTGAGCAAAACAGAAATGATAATACAATTGAATTTGTGGTTATTAAAATGGGCCACCCCAGCAGGTTTTCCACAACATTGGATGCAACAATGCCTACCACAACCCCTGTGATCCCTCCCAGGATACTTAAAAGCATTGCTTCCAGAAGAAACTGACGCAAAATATCATGACCCTTGCCCCCGATTGCCATTCTTAAGCCAATTTCCCGGGTTCGCTCCGTAACTGATACATACATGATATTCATGATCCCGATACCCCCCACTATCAACGAAATACCCGCTATGGATCCCAATAGCACCAGCATCATTTCTGAAATGGAGCTAAAATTGCTGATTAATTCCTCCTGCGTCCTGATTTCAAAGTCATCTTCTTCGCTTTCTTCCAGCTTATGGGACAAACGCATTAATTCCGTGACTTCTGCACTGGTTTCAGCAATTAAATCTTCCGATTTGGCTGAAATAACAATCGCCCGTAAGTGGGTTTGCCTGAAAAGCCTTTTCATAACGGTGGTATAGGGGGCCAGAACCATATCATCCTGATCTTGTCCAAAGGTATTATCCCCTTTTTCCTTTAATGTTCCAATAACCTTAAATGGGATATTATTAAAGCGGATGGTTTTCCCCAGGGGATCTTCATCTTCCCCAAAGATGTTATCAATGATGGTTTGTCCGACCAGGCAAACCTTGGCGGCAGTTTGAATCTCTTTTGTGGTATAGCTTCGTCCGGTTTCAACTTCGTATTTTTTAATAAAGGAATAGTCTTCATTTCCACTGTAAATGGTTGTGGGCCAGTTATTGGATCCATATACTATCTGCCCGCTGCCATTCACTTCCGGTGAAATGGCATCAATAAGGCTGCTGTTGTTTTTTAAATAGCTGACATCTTCCACTTCAAGGGTGGTTGAGGAAGAGCGCCCCTGGTTCACCCCGCCCTTATTCTGACTTGCAGGCATCACATTGATCAGGTTGGTACCCATGGACGAAATCGTTTCCCGGATACTATCATTTGAACCCTGACCAATCGCCAGCATCGCAATTACTGCTGCGACCCCTATTACAATGCCAAGCATGGTTAAAAACGAACGCATTTTATTCCGCTTGATGGCTGCTATGGCTATTTTGATCAGATTTAAGATTTTCATTTTATTCTGGTATTACTTTGTGATCTAATATTCGTACTCGTATTTATTTTCATCCACCATGGTCAATGCCTCCAGGGCACTCATTTTGTTTTCATTGGCACTGTCATTTATTATCCGGCCATCCCGAAAAATCACATTCCGGCTTGTAAAAGAGGCTATTTCAGGTTCGTGAGTTACAAAACAAATCGTCTTTCCCTTCTCGTTAAGCTCCTGGAAAAGAGCCATAATTTCAAATGAAGTTCGGGTATCCAGGTTTCCGGTGGCCTCATCAGCAAAAATTACCACCGGATCGTTTACCATCGACCGGGCTATGGCTACTCTTTGCTGCTGACCGCCCGACATTTGATTCGATAAATGTTTCATTCTGTCCTTTAAACCCACTGCAATCAATGCTTTTTCTGCTTTTTCTTTTCGTTCGGCATTGCTTACGGTAGCATTATACAACAAGGGCAGCTCAACATTTTCCAGGGCGCTTGTCCGGGGTAAAAGATTATAGGATTGAAATACAAACCCTAGTTTCCGGTTACGAATATTAGCCAGCTGGTTTTTATTTAAAGATTTCACATTGACTCCATCCAGAAAATAATCACCACTGCCGGGTAAATCAAGACAACCTAAAATATTTAGCAGGGTAGATTTACCCGATCCGCTTGCTCCCATAATGGCTAAAAACTCCCCTTTTTGCACCAGCAGATCAATCCCGTTCAGTGCCTTTATGGTTTCTTCTCCCACCTTATAGTGTTTGTGCAGATTTTTTATTGATATGATTTCTTTATTTTCCATAATATTTTTTATTTCCGGCATGAAACTCCTGATTAACGGGGCGGACCGGCCTGCCCTCCGCTGCCACCTGTTCTTTTGGGTCGTTCCTGTACAAAGGGACTTTTTTGCTCTTCGCTTTTTGATAAAGATTTAGAGGCTTCAGAGCCATTGCTTAATTCAAAAGATGTAACTACCAGGCTACCCTCTTCTATCCCTGAAATTACCTCGATATTTGAGCCATCATCAATCCCTGTTTCAATTACAACCGGCCGCATGATCTCACCTTCCTTCACCCAGATCATACTGTGGGAATCATCTAATTCCTCCGGTGTATTCTGCGGCCTTTCGGGTCTTTCTTTACCCGGATTTTCCTGTGTCTTCTGCTGTTGCTGCTT
>CBDUPM010000309.1:0-4161 GCA_965369105.1 uncultured Bacteroidales bacterium
TATGGTCTAAAATGTACCCGGTCCCGATAGCTATCGGGAGGAATCGAACCGGCACAACATTGCTGGCCATCCCGATGGTAATCGGGACGCGTCTACCAATTATTCATCCTCGTTCCTCGGATTCATGAGCTCGTCCTCCTTCGTCGCCCTCGGTTCCGCCACCACCCCTCAAAAAAAAGACCACAAATTATGGTCTATTGTCCATCGTCTATGGTCTAAAATGTACCCGGTCCCGATAGCTATCGGGAGGAATCGAACCGGCACAACATTGCTGGCCATCCCGATGGTAATCGGGACGCGTCTACCAATTATTCATCCTCGTTCCTCGGATTCATGAGCTCGTCCTCCTTCGTCGCCCTCGGTTCCGCCACCACCCCTCAAAAAAAAGACCACAAATTATGGTCTATTGTCCATCGTCTATGGTCTAAAATGTACCCGGAGCCGGGGTCGAACCGGCACGACATTGCTGTCACTGGTGTTTGAGACCAGCGCGTCTACCAATTCCGCCATCCGGGCATTTATTCTCATTGGTGATGGCGGGAGCTCTCCCGATATCTTCGGGATCGGTTCCGCCATCCGGGCATAATGAATGATGAATTAAAATTGGTTTTTCAGAATGCGAAGATAATGCTTTTCGATGTGAATTTACAAGATCATTTTACGATTTTTACGGTAAAGTCTTTAATCCAGCTGTATTTCTTAAAAAAAGTTAAGAAAGAAGGCAATTTTAAAAAATTGGATTTAGTTTTATTTCTTTGCAGATAATATCAATGAACAGGGCTATTTTGTTGGCCAATTAATAATTTTTTAGCTTTGAAGTTTTATCTTTGTTTGATTTTTAAAATTTGAAATATATAAAACACTATAAATGAAAACCTTCCGTACTTATAACCTGATTGTCGGCTGGGGAATTTTCGCGATATCCGCAATAGTTTACCTATTAACTACAGAATCTACGACCAGTTTCTGGGATTGTGGAGAATTTATTACCTCCTCCTATAAACTGGAAGTGGGACATCCTCCAGGGGCACCTTTCTTTATGGTTTTGGGAAGATTCTTTACCCTGTTTGCCGGTAGTCCTCAAAGCATTGCATTTTCTATGAATGTGCTTTCTGCCCTCGCATCTGCTTTTACTATTTTGTTTTTATTCTGGACCATTGCCCACCTGGCCAGGAAAATCATTATCAAATCTGAAGAAGATTATAATACTCCCAAAATTCTGACAATCATAATTGCCTCTGCAGTCGGAGCTCTTGCTTACACCTTTTCTGACACTTTCTGGTTCAGTGCCGCAGAAGCTGAAGTATACGGTACTTCCTCGCTTTTTACTGCCTTTGTGTTCTGGGCCATCCTCAAATGGGAAAATATCTCGGATGAACCCCATGCAAACAAATGGATCATTCTGATAGCCTACCTCATGGGACTATCTATCGGGGTTCACCTTCTGAACCTTTTGGCTATTCCTGCAATAGTTTTTGTAATTTACTTCAAGAAATATGAAGTTAGCCGTAAGGGAATATTAATTTCTCTCCTTATTTCGATACTCATCTTAGGTTCCCTTATGTATGTCCTGATACCGGGTATCGTTATGGTAGGGTCCTGGCTCGAATTGATTTTCGTGAACTCCTTTGGTCTGGGTTATCATTCCGGTCTTATCACCTATTCCATTTTATTATTTGGCGGAATAGCATTTTTCATTTTTTATACTTACCGGAAGAAACTCGTTCTCTGGAATACCATTGCCACTGTTTTTGCAGTAATTGCGATCGGTTACGCTTCATATGGCGTCATTATTATTCGTTCCAATGCAAACACTCCATTGGACGAAAGTAATCCCGATTCAGCTTTCTCCCTGCTCAGGTATTTGAATCGCGAGCAATACGGCGATACCCCCCTGTTTTACGGAACTTATTTTAATGCTCCCGCCATAGCAAGAGCAGAAGGAAAAAAGATTTATTACCGGGATGATGGGAAATACACAACAGCAGAATCTCCAAGATATGAATACGCAGATGAGTTTAAAGGGTTTATGCCACGGATGTGGAGCGAACAGGAACATCACATTACTCAATACCTGTATTGGGCCAACATGGATGAAGCCGATTTATACGAGGTAATCCGGGATGAAAACGGAAATCCGCGAAGGGGGCAAAATGGCCAATTCCAGTTTGACCGTTCTAAACCCATCGACAAACCAACTTTTAGTCAGAATCTTCGTTTTCTTTTCAAGTACCAGATTGGTTATATGTACCTCCGGTATTTTATGTGGAATTTTGCCGGCAGGCAAAACGATATCCAGGGGCATGGTGAACTGGAAAACGGGAACTGGATCAGTGGTATTGGTTTTATTGATGATGCCCGCCTGGGACCCCAGGATGAACTTCCGGATCATTTAAAAAATAATGCGGGGAACAATAAGTATTACTTTTTACCCTTGATATTAGGGATAATTGGCTTGGTGTTTCATTATAAAAATCAAAACAAAGATTTCTGGGTTGTAAGTTTATTATTTCTATTTACCGGACTGGCAATTGTAGCCTATCTGAATCAATATCCGATACAACCAAGAGAAAGGGATTATGCCTACGCAGGCTCCTTCTATGCATTTGCAATTTGGATAGGCCTGGGGGTTTTAGGTTTGATAAATTCTATTAGCAAAAACTATAAATCGGTTGTTGCAATCGGGGGTGTGGGATTACTAAGCCTTATCCTGGTTCCCGGATTAATGGCCAAGGAAAACTGGGATGATCACGACAGGTCAGGAAGATATACTGCCCGTGATTTTGCTTATAATTACCTCAACAGTTGTGAAGAAAATGCAATAATCTTTACAAACGGGGATAATGATACCTTTCCTTTGTGGTACCTCCAGGAAGTTGAAGGTGAAAGAACAGATGTCAGGGTGATAAATCTTTCCTACTTTACAGCCGACTGGTATATAAGTCAGATGGCTACCAGGATGTATGAATCTGATCCGGTTGCGTTTGGAATGAATGAAAGAGAATACAGGAACGGGACACGGGATATGGTATTATTTGCAGAAAATACCCTTATTATGCTGGATGAAAAATACACTGGGAATAAACGTTTTTTTGAAAACGAATATGCGGGTATCTACAATCGTCTTATTGATCTGGCAAAAGTTTCTAAGCTCCCCCAACTTGCTCCAAAAGATTATACGGAACTGCTCAAAGGCCATGAAGTTATTAGTTTCGAGAGTTTTGCAAATGCATTGGGGAAAATTGCACGTAATGAAAAGGAACTTAATATAGACAGTGAAAAGCTATCCGCGATAATTCAGGACATAGAATCTCTGGCAAAAAGAATTGATCAGGCCCACCTTCCCCTGAATGATGCCTTGAATTTTATACTTACAGATGACCCAAGGTTCCAGGATGGAAGATATTTCTTTCCTTCCAGAAAATTTGTTATAAAAGTGGATACCGCTGCGGTTATTGAAAAAGGAATTCTAAATGAAGACCAGTTAAATAATATCACGGATGAAATTCGTTTTGAAATAAGCGGGCGCAGAGGTTTACCAAAAAATAACCTGATGATACTGGACCTTATCAACCAGATAAATCTGGATAATTGGGAAAGGCCTGTTTATTATGCTCTCACAGGATCCAGGGATAACCTGATGAATTTGGAAAAATTCCTTCACCGGGAGGGCCTCGCATACCGGGTGCTTCCAGCCGGAGGGTCTGAAAATGACCTCTTTGCAGGAACCGTTGATACGGATAAGATGTATAATAACCTGATGAATAAATTCCGTTGGGGAAATATTGAGGATCCGGATGTTTACCTGGATGAAAACAACCTCAGAATGATGAGCAATTTCAGGTATGCCTTTGCAGCCCTTTCGAATGCATTGCTTGAAGAGGCTAAAAAAGATTCAGCTCTCATGGTACTTGACAGATGCATGGAATTAATGCCAAACGACAGAATCCCGTTCAACTCAGCTATCATACCTGTCATACAGATATATTATAATCTGGGTGAATTTGAAAAAGCCAATGATATTTCCAGGGTTTTCGCAAATACTTCAGACCAATCACTGACATATTATGATGCACTCCGGCTGGAAAAACCCGGGAAATTCGGGTTGAGCTCAAATGAATATCAATTGGCTTCCAGGAATTTAATGTCCTTAATTCAGCT
>CBDUPM010000310.1:0-4154 GCA_965369105.1 uncultured Bacteroidales bacterium
CACTTCGAATGCTATCAGAACCCTTTCCACTTTTGCCCAGGAAGAGGTTATTGCCATTGATGGCAGAAAAATAAAAATTCTAAACCTTTCTAAACTGGAACGAATCAGCGATTTAGGCTAATAAACAGAATTGCGAATGGTAGGATTAGTATCCGCATGATCATGGAAACACGAGACCCCATGCCCTCATAAAAATATCCTTATCTTCTTCGGTAAGCTAAACCGAATTATTCCACAATGGAAAAATGACTCAGCTATTTTAATATTTCAATCATTCATTAATTGAATAATTGCTAACCTGATTCCGAGGATCCGGGTTTCAAACTCATACATTATTTCATGGGGTGGGTATTCCGGAGCTTTTTCCTTTTCAATGATATACAAGCAATCTTTGTGGTCGCTTGGTTCGGAATATTCAAGTATTTCCCCTCTTTCCCTCATAATATAAAAGCTGCTGACATGATGAATCCTTGTATCCTTTGCAATTTTTAATGGCATATCTGAAGTAATCTTCCCGGCAATAAGAGCTCCGTTTTTTTGGATTTGGTGAGTTTCGTTGGCCACTCTGTCTGGAAACACAAATAATCCGAAAGCAATCCTGGAAATAAATAAAATAGCAATACTCAGCAAGAGATAATTGGAAAATTTCTTCCTTATAAGAAATACAGATAGGATAAGCAGGAACAATAACAGAATGTATTTAATCATGAAAGCCTGGATTAAATCTCTGTCGGCCAGAAAAACGGAAGACAAAATTAAAAGACCCAGTGCGGAAGTAAACATTAAAAAAAGAATTTTAATAATTTTTCTTTCCGGAATAATAACCTGCCGGGTAAAATATATATAAAACAAAATGCCAAATCCTAAGGGAAGAAACATGAATAAATATCTTGGGTAAATGGCAGGTGAAACCCAATAAATTACAAGGTTTGAAATAAAAAGAATCCCAAATATCCTGGTGGCCCTGTTTTTGAATATAAATTGCCGGTTCGATTTCCGGAATAATAAAACCAGGAAGAGCGTCCATGGCAAAAAGTGATAGATAAAATCAGCCGGAAAAAGAATTAAGTGTTTAGTGCTTTGCCAGAGACTGTTATCCAGAAATGTTCTTTTTGATGATTCAGACCAAAGCGTATTAAAATACTCATTTAGGGATACTTCTTTACTGAATATCAGGAGATAAGAACCAATAATTCCCACCATTACCAGGAATCCGAGAAAATGTGCAACACTCAATAGTTTAAGAAACTTCTTTTCAGAAATAAAATAGGCTAAAAGACTGATAGCCAAAAAAACAAGTGCTGGCATAGCTTTCATAAGAAAAGCCAGGCTTGCAAACAGATAGGCAGAAACAAAAAGTAAAGTGTATTTCCTTTTTTCTCCGTAATAATAGATTGACCAGAAGATCAGGTAGATTAACCATGAAAAACTGATATCAATCAGACCCAGAAAGGAATCATAAAATAAAATTCTACCGCAGGTCATCAGTGCCAATGCGCTAAAAAGTGCCGTGCTTTTTCCAAAAATATGCTTTTGGGTTTTATAAACGGTGAACGCGAATAATAATAATGAAATAACAGTGGGCAGCCGAAAACTGAATTCAGAAAATGATCCGGTAATTTTTGTTGAAAGAATCAGCAACCAATTATAAAGAGGAGGTTTATTAAAATATAATTCCCCATTTATTGTAGGATGTATAAAATCGCCGCTATACAACATCTCAAGCGCAACATTTGCCCGGGTCGCTTCATCCAGGATAAAAGGCATCAGTCCCAGATTAATAAATAATGCAGGAATTATCAACAGCAGTATGAAAATTAGGAGATAAAAATCTCTGTTTTCCTCTTTTATCATAAAATGCATGCGGGGAAAATTTTGTATCAGCCTGTAAAAATAGGAATTAAAGAAGGAAGTTACCTTGCTTAAGTTGAAAAATAATTTTGCTTAAAGAATTAGTTTTAGCCTATATGTATACCTTTGAAGAAATTATTATCCAGGAATTTAAGAATAAATGAATTTGAGCAATTTCTTTTTCAGGATTTTATATGGTCTGATATGGCTTATAACCAGGCTCCCAATAAGGATTTTGCTTTCAACAAAATATCTGATTTTTCCCATTATTTTCTACCTTTTCCCCTACAGAAAAAAGATTGTAATTCGAAACATAAAAAATTCTTTTCCGGAATGGGATAAAAAGCAGGTCAGGCAAACAGCAAAAAAATTCTACATGCATTTCTGGGTCATTTTGATTGAAAGTTTATACACCCCGGTATACAGTCTTAAGGAATTTGAGGAAAGGTATCACCTGGTAAATCCGGAGATTTGTAATGCTTACTTTGAGGAAGGGAAAAGTATCAGTCTTTTAATGGCTCATTATGGTAACTGGGAATGGTCTGTTTCCATGCAAAGAAAATTAAAACATCAGATTCTGGCTATATATAAACCCCTGCATAATAAATACGTCGATAAGAAGGTCAGGTCGGACCGTGAGCGGTTTGGAGCCAAAACCGTTCCGATGGAAAAAATTTTAAGAAAAATAATGGAATATGAAAAGAATGAAATTCCAAGTATTAGTTTTTTCATTTCGGATCAAAGGACCTTGCTGGCCAAGGTGCAGTACTGGACCCAATTTTTAAATCAGGAGACCCCGGTGGTTCTGGGTGTGGAAAAGATTGCCAGGCGATTTAATCATGCAGTTGTATTTTTAAAAGTAAATCCGACTAAATCGGGTTTTTACGAGGTCGAATTTGTTCCCATGTTTAATGATGCTAATGAAGCCCCGGCTTTCGGGATCATCGAAAAATACCATGAATTACTTGAAAAAATGATCCGGGAAAAACCGGAATACTGGTTGTGGTCTCATGACCGCTGGAAACATAAAAAGCAGGATTATCTGAAACTTCAGGAAAAAAGAAATAAAAAATGACCATTCTTTTTTGTGGTAAATTCGATCCGGATTACAACAGAACACGGATTATAATTAATGGTCTTCGAAAGAAGGGTGTTGAAGTATTAATTTATAACTATCCTAAAAAACGGAAAGCAGATAAATCCATTTTAAGGGAATTGCTTGATCGTGCAGATTATGTCTTTCTTCCAAGCTTCACCCATACCGATCTTCCCTTTATTAAAAAACAAACCGATAAAGCCATCATATTTGATCCCCTGATATCCAGATACCTTTCAAAAGTTTTTGATTACCAGACCATTAATAAAAATTCTCCAAGAGCATACAAAAACTATCTGAAGGACAGCAGAAGTCTTAAAAATGCAGACCTGATCATCTCAGACACTCTTGCACATAAAAATTATTTCGTGGAAAAATTTGGCATTGATCCGGAAAAAATCCGGGTAGTTCACATTGGGGTAATGACTGAAGATTTCTTCCCGATAAAAATTAAGCGAAAACTTTCGAAAAAACTAAGTGTGGGTTTTTACGGCTCCTTTATTCCTTTACATGGGATTGACATTATTTTACAAGCTGCAAAAATTCTGGAAAACGATCAGGATATCGAATTTAAATTAATCGGAGACGGAGTTTTAATGAGTGAAATGAAGGCACTATCTGAAAAACTTGGCCTTCAAAATACAGAATTCACAGGTCTTATTCCCTACCAGGAACTAAATGAAGAAATCAATAAATTTGATATAGCCCTGGGAATTTTCGGTTCCAGTCTGAAAGCAAAGCTGGTAATCCCAAACAAAATATTTCATTATGCCGCATGTGAAAAACCGGTAATTTCTATGAGTTCAGATGCCATGCGAGAAATATTTTGCCATAATAAAAACATTTTTCTGGTTGAAAACACAGCCCCGGAGCTGGCAAATGCGATCCTGAAATTAAAAGATCCTGAAATAAGAAAGAAAATTTCAACAGATGCCCGTAAGCTTGTTACAGATCAATACAATGACACGAAAATAGCCGGGAAAATCCTGGATTTTATTGATGAGAGGCTTTAAAAAAAATTCTTTCCTGAAATTACTTTTTATCCAGAATTAAATCCTCTACCAATTCAAGGGATTTAGAAAAAGTGAAATTCTTTTCAACGTCTGACCTGCCGTTTTTACCGTATTCTTTTCGCAGTTTAGGATTTTTTATAAGTGTTTCCACCCTGGCAGCCAGTTCTTTCAGGTTGTTTTTTTCAACCAGTAAC
>CBDUPM010000311.1:0-4128 GCA_965369105.1 uncultured Bacteroidales bacterium
TGAATTTCCTTTTTCTTTCCAAACCCTTCCCCGGTTCCGGTTACCGTGAAAAAAATAGTCGCCTGTCGGACTATACTCTATATAATTATTAATTCTTGAGAATTCATCCAGAGAATCAGCTTTATAAAACTTATCTTTTTGATAATCTATAATATAGGTACCTTCATACCCGGCCAGGAGAAGCCGGTATTTTTGAGGATGGAAAAGGACATCATCGAGGTAACCCTTAAAAAATCCAACATTTTGAACCAGTTCATATTTCTTATTTTTCCATTCATAAATAAGAAGTTTTGAATCATTACCCGAAGATGCAAGGTATGTATCATCAAAACTGAAACTAATACCGCTTACTGTATTTTCATGCTGCACAAGTACCTGAAGCAGTTTGAATTCATTCCCGTCAAACTTCCATATCCTGATTTTATCATCCTGGCCACAGCTAACCACCATATCCCCCCTGTGATTCCACTCCACATCATTGATATGGCCATAATGTCCTTTCAATGTTTGAACTACCTTCAGGTTTTCAAGATCGATAATCGCGATATCATTATTGCTTTTGTATTTGGCATATGCCAGGTATTTTTCATTGGGAGAAAAGCTGATATGACCTCCAACTGATTTTGGATCACCCTGGTAGGAAAATATTTTGGTCCAGTTTTTATCATAAACTTCAATGCTGTTATCACCAACCGTTAAAGCAAAATAATTCCTGTAGGGAGAAAAGCGGGCTTGCATGATATAATCAGGATAATTCTTTAATTCCTTCTTTTCCTTATAACTGAAATCCTGTGCATCTGTGCTAATGAAAGAAAATAGCATCAAATAAATGATAATCTGTTTCATATCAGAGGGTGTTTTAATTCGCTAATAAAATTACGGAAAAAATAGATAAGGTTGGCTGGGGTGACTGAATGCTCACTGGGATACTCCCAACTCTGAATACTCCAGCTAGTCTGTGTACTAAACCCATACCCTTATCCAAATTCATTCTAAACCATAAATGACAAATATTTGTAAAAAAAAGGAGTATGGAATGTAAAAAAGAATCGAATCTGAATCACTGCAATTGCAGTTATCCCTGTGGCAAAAAAGGCGTGTGCTGCGATTGTATCAGCTATCACAGGCGCCTGGGTCAGTTGCCTGCCTGTTACTTTCCGAAGGACATGGAATGTGGGTATGACCGGTCGGTAGAGAATTTCATCAGGATCTATAATGAAAGAGGAATTTGCTGGAATTGAAAGGGTTGTGGTGAAGGGATAAAAGTCCATCGTTTACAGTCTTACAGCCTTCCTGTTTTTTTATAAAGAATAAAATCAAAGGAATCCAGTATCCGGTTATTCATAAAAAGATAAGTTTTTAGGGATTTTTCTTATCATTTCCAAATCAGGTGATAAAAGTTCTTATTCAAAAAAGGGAACCCTCAACACGGAACAAGGGACAATGAACCCGAAACAAAGCTTCCCTCGAATTACAGGGACCCCTTCAAACACCCATTAACCGGCTCCTCCGTTTTACAAGCCCAGCTTCTCCCTGATCTTCCGGGGAATTCCATCCTTATGAACAAGAAATGAGGTAGTCTTATACCGGACAAATGGTTTTGAAACGTATAAATAACCATCGTAAATATGTTTATCACTTCCCCATGAATTTTTCACTTTATAATATTCTGTTCCATTGGAATCTTTTGCAATCCCTACTATATGCATACCATGATCGTCGGTGGTCTGGTAAAAGTCAAATGCTTCCTGTCGCATTTCCTGGCTAATACTTTTCTCCTTCTTTATGGTTGATACATCGTAGATTAATTGCTGCTTCTCCGTATCACTCAGCTGATCCCATTTAGCTCTTTCCAGACCATCAATATCCTCAATATCCTCACTTGGTACAATTGCAAGCCCTTCTTTCCATTTAAATCCTTTTTCACTTACATCGGTTGCCCAGGCTACGGTAAATCCCTTATCAAGAGAATAATCCGCAATTTCCGTAAGTTCATCAATTTTTACATTATATACTTCTCCCCAGCCCCAGTTATCCGGAACTTCAAGGATAAAGCTCTCATAAAAAGGATGGTGGGTAAAGGAACTTACCATCACATAATCATTCATATTCAGCCCCAACTCCATCATAAATGATTGTGGAGTATATTCCTTTCCATTATAGGTGAAAAGGGATGGATACTCACCGAAATAGGCATCCAGCAGCCCGTTAAAACCTTTAAACCAAGCCGTTGATAACTTTTTATTCTTATTTTCTATCACTCCATCCATATAATCCTTAAAAAGATTATCCAGTTCCCCATGAACATGTTTTTCCTCACCGTACATCAATCCGGGATATGCCGGTTCTGGTACGATTCCAAAATTCTTTAAGGTCCAGCTAACATCGTTAAAGGCTCCTCCCCCTGCAAAATTGAGATTTCCGTGCATCCTGACATAGCGTTTCGCTTTCTCTGCATATGAGTTTCTTACGACAAACATTTCTGATAGATCCATTTCCCCTTTTCCCATCCGCAAAAGTTCTGACTCAAAAAAGGAAATTCCGCTAAAGCACCAGCAGGTTCCCGACCGATACTGATTCTTTACACTGGTATTGTCCAAAATTTTCACATCTTTGAAAACATATGCATTCTGAGCAATTAATAGGCCTGGTATTATGGTAAGCGCCATAATAACCACAAATATTTTTTTCATGATTTTGGTATTGGTTATTTTTCAGTCATGAAGATAATCATAATGCAGTTTTTAAAAAATGAGAAAAATATGTTTCTTAAAACTTAATTCTATAAGCCTGAAACATTTTAAAAGATAGTATCAGGGCTTCGGAATAATTTTTGTTTCTTTATTAAAAAAAAAGTGAAAATGCGAAAATATATACTCCTGATTTTTATTCTTATTTACGCTCTGATGCCGTTGGTAGCTGATGGACAGCAATTACATACCGATTCAAAGAAAGCAGGAAAACTATTCAGGGAGGCTCTCCGGTCCTTCCAGGGAAGAGATGATTCTGAAGCACTGATCCTACTGGAAAAAGCCCTCCGTGCAGATGATGAATTCGTTGAAGCCTATATGATGCAGGCCCAGATTTTTAAAGACAGGGGTGAATATGAAAGATCAATAAAAAGTTTTGAAAAGGCCCTTGAACTGGATCCTGATTTCAATCCCGAAGGTTACCTTGTCCTTGCGAATGTTCAGTTTAATATTGGTTTATACGAAAATGCTAAAACGAATATCCAGACATTTCTTGAGAAGGGAAAATTTGATCAAATTAGTGAGGCCGAAGGAAAGGAATTTCTTGTGAGGACCCGGTTTGCCATTCATTCAGTTAATAACCCGGTAGCTTTCAATCCTGAGAATCTGGGTGACTCAATTAATTCTGAATTAAATGAATACAGGCCAACACTCAGCCTGGATAAGGAAAGGATAATTTTCACCGTCATGCTTCCGAAAGATCCATCAAAACCAGCCGATATGAATAATGTCCAGGAAGATTTCTTTATTTCAGACAAAAATGAAGACGGAAGCTGGAAGCAAAGGAAACCGGCTGGAAAACCATTGAATTCCAGCAAAAATGAAGGGGCTCAATCCCTATCAGCTGATGGACGGACACTTTTTTTTACTGCATGTGACCGTATGGAAGGCTTTGGACGATGTGATATTTATTATTCCGTTCTGACAGCCGGAAACTGGAGTCAGGCAATCAATCTGGGATCGGGAGTAAATACCCGGTATTCCGATAAACACCCTTCCATAAGTTCTGACGGCAGAATATTGTATTTTGCCTCAAACCGGCCCGGAGGCTATGGGGGGCTGGACATCTGGTATTCCATTTTAAGAAAGAACGGAAGCTGGGGCATGGCCGAAAATATGGGAAGTAGCATAAATACAGCCGGAAATGAGCAGTCACCTTTTATCCATTCTGACAACCAGAGTTTATATTTTGCTTCTGAAGGGCATGAAAACCTGGGTAGAGGGGATGTTTTCATCAGCCGGAGAGACAGCATGGGGGAATGGGGTAAGCCCCAAAACCTGGGTTATCCGATTAATACCTGTAATGATGAAATTGGCTTGATAGTAGACCCTGACGGAAAAAAAGCTTATTTTTCTTCTAACCGGAATCCGGAAAAAG
>CBDUPM010000312.1:0-4127 GCA_965369105.1 uncultured Bacteroidales bacterium
CTTGGAATTTGAGTCAGTTCATGGAAGATTTTCCAGACGTTTTTAGGATTCAGGTCTTTTATAGTATTCATTTTTATTAATTTATGTAATTTTTTATGTTAGACGGACCGAGAGTCCGGCAATTAAATAATTATTATTATTCTTCATCTAATATCTGCTTAAAAGAAATAAATCTTCTTTCATAGAGCTCGGTCATATAAATGGATAATCTTTCATCTATTTCTTTTAATTCCACCTCTTTCATATCCTCATGCTTTTGCATTTCATGACTCAGGTCTCTTACCGACCTCTTCCCGTCTATCAGCTTCCATGTTGCGCTACCCAGGGAGTCAAGCTTGATCCGAAAGAACAGTTTCTTCAATCTTTCCGAAAATATATGATATGCCTTGCTTTGAAACTTAGGCACCAGTACCACGACCTTCCCTTCCTCCTCTTCATGACCTCTTATCCTCACAGGCACCAGGTCCAGGGCATTGGTCTTTTTAAGGATTTTTCTTCTTTGATAAAAATTCACTATTTTCTTTTTTAAAATTCTAACCGGAAATTTATTCTTTAAACAAATTTCCGGTTAGTTAGTTTTTTAATGTCCTGCTGAAGGAGGAACAGGATCATCCGGTGAACCGGCATTTCTTAAAGGTAAAGCAACTAATGCCCAGGCTGTTAAAGTCAGGATTACCAAACCAACAATGTACATAGGTTTTTCAAAAACAGCTGTCGGGAATCTGTCAAAAGCGGCAAATACCGCAAACACCAGTCCCATGAGAGCTTCACCGGCAATTAATCCGGATGCTAAAAGCACTCCAACATTCTCCGAACGGGTTTTTTGTCCTGCATTATGTTTCTTCTTTTCTGATCTTTTGTCCAGCAGACCTTTAATGGCACCACCAATAAAAATGGCGAAAGTTGTTTTCAGGGGAAGATACATTCCCACAAATACAAGCATCGGACTTTTTACCTGCATCAGGATGAAACCCACTCCCATGAGCATTCCTGTAATCACAAGCGGCCATGCCATTTCTCCACCCACTATGCCCTGTGAAAGAATGGCCATCAGATTGGCCTGGGGAGCAGATAATTCCTTGCTACCGAATCCTCCGATATAACCTTCATTCAAACCGGTTTTAATATCTCCCTGATTGAGATAGGACAAGACGAAAAACATCACCGCACCAGCGGCAACCACACCAATTATATCACCTATTTGCATTCTCCACGGGGTTCCTCCCAGGATATGCCCGGCCTTTAGATCCTGTAACATTTCACCTGCCACGGCTGCCGAAACACAGACAATTGCCGCTACACCCAGGGTAGCAGCCACTCCTTCATTCCCCTTTACACCCAATACCACCATTATTAATGCAGTAACCACAAGAGCGGTCAGGGTGAGACCTGAGATCGGGTTATTACTTGAACCCATTATTCCAACAAGGTAGCCTGATACTGCGGCGAAAAAGAATGCCAGGATTATCATAACTGTGGATGCCACAAAGGCAACCAGGATGGTCGTACTAAAAATAAAATAGGTAATTGCAAAGGTAGCCAGAGCAACTCCTATTATCCCTACCATGATCCAGTTAAAACTGATATCTTTTTCATTTCTTGGAACCCCCGTATCAACACCTGCAGCAGCTTTTTTGACGTCATCGATAGATCTTGCCACTCCTGCAAAAAGTGATTTTCTCATCAGGTAGAGCGTATAAATGGCACTCACAAGCATTCCTCCAATCGCAATGGGTCTGACGATATAGGTCCATACTTCATAAGCTTTGGCCAGCCAGGCTTTCTGAATAGCCGCTTCCATAGCAATTCCATCACTTGCAACAAGTGCTGATGCGGCCGCCTGTATATCGACATAGGGCCCCAGGAAATACAGTATGATGGGAGTTAATAATCCCCAGGCAAGCAAACTTCCGCTAAAGTTTAATGATGCAAGCCGGGGTCCGATTATATAACCAACCCCTACATAGGCCGGGCTGATAGCCGGAGTTCCGGCCAAAGCGCCCCCTTTTCCAACTACTCCCAGTTTTGCACCCAGGAATTCTCCCATTCCGGTGATCTTTTGTTTACCAAATATTACAAAGTACTCCCAGTAATCCAGAAATACTTTAAATTTTGCCAGAAGGGTTACCAGCGCACCAAAGCCCATGGCACCAAACAGAAATTTTGATCCTCCACCCGCCTGACTTCCGGATTTATGAATTTCAGAAGCGGCAACAGATTCAGGGAAAGGAAGTTCCACATCATCAACCATTACTTTCCTGAGAAGTGCAACAAACATGATTCCCAACACTCCTCCGGCAATAAGTATTACCGTGGTAATACCGTATGTGAAAAAATTTTCAACTTCAACTCCTTGCTGTTGTTTTTGCAGATAGACAATGTAAAAGGCCGGAATAGTGAATATTGCACCTGCAGCAACCGACTCCCCAATTGAGCCAACTGTACGGGCAAAGTTCTCTTCCAGGATACTCCCCTTCATAGCTTTAATTAATGCCATACCAATTACGGCAGCCGGATAGGTTGCAGCTATGGTCATACCGGCTTTTAATCCAAGATATGCATTGGCAGCACCCAGCACCACGGCAAGGATTAATCCGATGATCAATGCCCTTACCGTAAATTCAGCCATTTTTGTTTCTGCAGAAATAAAAGGAACAAATTTCTTTTCCTGTGACATAATTCTGTGTTTAAAAATTAGATTTGCTAATGTAGTGATTTTTTGAAAAAAATATCAGGGAGAAAATCATGTATGAGGATGAGGGCGGTTGTTTTATAACAGGCTTGCATGTAAAAAGTCGGCGGTCATGGCTTGCCGGCCTTAAAAAAGCCCGAAAGGAGAATAAAGTTCAATTCTATGTTCACCTGGTCGGGTGGATATGGAATTGAATTTAAGCCTAAACAGCAGCTTCGGAAATTTTAAGTATTATGAAATTTATTTTATCGGGACTTTTACCAACATTCCCCTATTCCGCTACCGGTACATTTATCAATCCGCCAAACTGGTAGACATTGATTAAACCTTCATAAAGAACTTCGCTCTGCAGCAGGACGCGAATTCTTGCATAATCAGGAATACGATAATATAATAGATTTGAAATTGCTTCTCCCTTAGAATTGAAATCAGTGGTTCCGTCCAGATGTGCAAAGTTTTTCAATGGGGTAATTTCCAATCTTATGGGCAAAGCATTTCCGGGTCCGGCGAGTCCTGTGCGGGTTGAAAAACTTCCGATTTCCTGTACATATGTTTCTTCAGAATCTTCGGGTGTAATCAGGAATGACTTTCCGTATTTTTGATTGGTAACCTTTCCGGTAAACAATTCAACATAGGCACGCTCCATCTTATCCATCTCAGAAACCATTATACCCAGTGCCTGTCCATCAGGGTAATCTCCTTCTGTATTGCTTATCAGGAAAAAGCGGTTTTCTCTAAGTGTAAATAAATTTTTTGCTGCTTCTTCAGCTTTTTGTTCAAGGGTTCTGACTTTCCTTGCGGTTGTAACAACAGGTAAACGAATCAGGCTTGTATCTGTAATAATGGTTTTAAACAAGGTGTCAGTTACTTCTGTAAGATTCAAATTTGTAGACAAATCCTTGAAGTAATTAGCCACAGGAAGGTTTGATTTTTCTGGAGATATGGTATTATAATTACTCATTTCTGCCGGATCCATCACGAAACCTTTTTCTGAAAGAATTAAATATCTTTCCCAGTCAAAGCTGCCATTCTGAATATTTACTGAATAAAACATATCCGGATCGGGTTCTGTGAAAGTTTCAATGTCCACTCCGGTAATTTTATACTGAAAACCATATTTACTAATATAATCCTCTAAACCCAAAAGCCTCTCCGTAAACTGATAATAGGGCCCCGGGAAGTAGCTTTCTTGTTCAATTTTCAAATCTACCTTTACAACTGTCCTGGGGAGTGAATAAACGATTCTCTGAGAAAACTCTTCCGGTTCTTCGCCGGGTTTTGATATCTGAAATTTTAAGGGTGTACTGCAGGAACCCAGTGTAAAAAGCAATAGTAAAGAAATATATTTTTTCATGTTGTTTCAGTTTAATGCAAAGATAATGAAATTCGATTGGGCAAATTAAAAATAAACTTCAGAAAAAATTCTTTTTTCATT
>CBDUPM010000313.1:0-4126 GCA_965369105.1 uncultured Bacteroidales bacterium
TCAAAAACCAAGCTTTGCATCCAACCCTGATTTATCTTTTGAAAAGTTTATTTCAGGAGTTAAATACGCTGAAATAGGATTAAATATTTTAGATCAGGAACAGGTTGATAACAAAACCGGAATAGCCGGGTTTTATTATGTTGCTCAAAAGTATCTCAATCAAATCGGCTTTGAATATGTAGCCTTAACCTCTGCTGAAAAATCTCAGTTAGACATTTCCATCAGGTCCTATTGCGAATATACACTTGTAATGTTCGGTGGTGATATTAATAATAAGTCCATATCCAATATGACTATTTCATTTATATCATGCAACGGGGATATATTCACCTTTACATCCGATAAAAAATATACCTACCGAAAATTTACCGATGTGGAAAAGAAATTGATTGAGGACTGGCAGAGTCTTGTAAAGCTTAAAAAGAATTATCAGATGGCTAATCAGCTGAAATTGCCACAAAATCCAACTGCATGGAATAAGGATAAAATAATGAATTATTATAGTAAAAATCAAGGTAATCTAAAACAAGTGGAAGGCATTTATGAAAGGGTCAGGTTATCATTTGAAGACATTACAGGTGGGAAATATACCGTTGCCATAATAAAGAATCCGGATGCAGATGAGTTCCTTATGATTTATCTTTCAGGAGCTAAAAACAATATGGACTGGCAACAGGGAGAAATAAAGGCCGTTCTTACCAGAACTGCTACCAGTGGTTTCTATTCTGTGCAATGGATAACCCGGGATAAATCATTACACGAAGATGTATACTGCAATATAGATCCATTAGGCATAAACATATTTTCAAGTGGGGTCGTACCCATCTCCTATCAATTTATAAAAACCTTCCCTTTAACAGATTAACTAAGAATCAGACAGAAATATTCATATTTCAGACTCAATGAATCCAATCCTAATAAATTCAATATTTACCCGTGATTTCAATGTGATCGGTAAACGGATATTAATTATCCTTGCTATTGCCCTGGCCGCTCATTTGCTGGTTCTCACCATTAAATGGTTAAGCAGAATCTTTCATTTCAGGGTGAAACGACTTTCCTCTCCCAAACTGAAGTCGGTCAGCAGTCTTTTTACCAGCATTCTCATCTTTATTATATACTTTCTGGCCTTCGGATATGCCTTAAAAGAGTTGGGTATTTCCTTAACAGCCTATATTGCCAGTGCTTCTGTAATTGGCCTTGCGGTTGGATTCGGATCCCAGGGAATTGTCCAGGACATGGTTACCGGGTTCACCCTGATAATTGCCAACCAGATTGATATTGGGGATATGGTCGAAATTAACGGGCAGACCGGAATTATAACCTCCATTGGAATGCGTTTTGTCGTGTTTGAAAATGCAATGGGAGCCAGTGTTCATATTCCAAACAGGAATATAAGTGTAGTTATCAATTATCCTAAAAAATACATAAACTGTTATATCGATATTCGTTTACCCGGAGATTCTGAAATAAAAAGTTCCATAAAAAAGGTGGTAGAATCCATGCTTATTTCTGTTCCGGGAAAATATCCGAAAATCCTGATCTCACCCAAACCTCAATTAAAAACGGTCACTTCAGAACCCGGAAGAGAAATTTTAAGAATCATCTATAAAATCTGGCCCGGCAGAGGGGGCCCTATTGAAACCAGTTATAAAAATGAGATCCTTCATCAGATAAAAAAAATTGATCCGGGATTTTTAGACTGGATGGTATCCGTTAACTATGAAATAGAAAAAGAAACTGTAAAATAATCAAGCTTTATACTGTTTGAAACCATAAACAATTATTGAAAGAATATGATCATTTCTGCCATAGAAGTAGACCCTTTAATGCCAAAATTTGTAATCCTTTCCATGGTAATCATTGCGGTGGGTTTTGTTTTGAGGATTTTAAAGCAGCCCTCCATCATTACTTATATTCTGGTAGGAGTTTTGGTTGGGCCGTTTGGCCTGGAAGTGTTTACTGATGAAAACCTGATCTCCAACCTCGGATCTCTGGGACTGGTGCTTTTATTGTTTTTCATCGGCATGGAAATTCATCTGCCCGACCTCATTGCAAACTGGAAAGTTTCGGTCATTGGAACGATTTTTCAGATCAGTATAAGTTTAGCCTTTGTCGGACTTCTGGGAAATTATTTCGACTGGGAACTGAAACAGATCATTATGTTCGGGTTTGTTATCAGCTTAAGCAGTACCGCAGTTATTGTAAAACTTTTACAGGAACGAAATGAACTGCATTCAAAGGCCGGACAAAATGTATTGGGGGTGCTGATAGCCCAGGATATACTCATTGTTCCGATGTTGATTATTCTTGGATACCTGGGAGGCCAGAAACCAGACAGGGCAGAGCTTATAAAGCAGATTATCGGTGGGATAATTATCATTGGGGTGATTTTTTATATTCTTAGAAAAAAAGAAATAAAACTTCCCTTTCAGAAAACCATTGAAAGGGATCATGAAATGCAGGTTTTTATCGCATTTGCATTGTGTTTTGGTTTTTCAATTATTACGGCCCTACTGGGATTATCAGCGGCCCTTGGCGCTTTTGTGGGAGGAATTGTCCTTTCATCCACAAAATCGACTCATTGGGTTCATGACAGCCTGAGCTCCTTCAAAATCCTGTTTGTAGCCTTGTTCTTTGTATCGATTGGTTTACTGATCGATATTACTTTTCTGATAGACAATTTGCTTACCATTGTTGCCCTGGTATTAATAGTCTTTCTGATAAATAATACCATAAACGTCCTGGTAATGCGTATTTTTATAAAAGACTGGAAAATAAGTATATATGCAGCGGCTTTATTATCTCAAATCGGCGAGTTCAGTTTTATACTGGGATCAACCGGATATTTTATGGGGATAATTGATGACTATGCTTACCAGTTGATTATTAGCACTATTGCTCTTAGCTTATTATTCAGTCCATTCTGGATCAGTCTGAACCGGAAGCTGGCGAAAATGTAAGAAATTTTTAGTGCAGTAGCTATTTTTTATTAAAACACTTAACTGAAAAACAAGATATATGACATCTTTTAATGAGTTTTTTGAAAAATATTCCGGAAGATTTCTGGAAATTGCCATTGCAAGCCTTGTTTTTATAGTTTTTATACTGGTTTCATTATTGGTTCGAAAAACGATCACAAAAAGAATAAAACCCAAAACCCGTAACCCTTTGCTGGCCGAATTCATCGGAAAGATTGTTGCATTGATAATTTTAATTTTTGGTTTTATAATATTTTTGGAAATAGCAGGATTTGGGAGTTTTGCCAAACACATTCTTGCTGGAGCAGGCATAACTACCTTTATAATAGGATTTGCGTTTAAAGATATTGGAGAAAATTTCCTGGCAGGAATTCTAATGGCATTTAAAAGTCCGTTCCAAATTGGAGATTTAATCGAAACAAATGGAATTTCAGGATATGTAATTGAACTAAATTTAAGGGAAAGTGTCATTAAAAGTTTTGATGGAAAGGATGTTTTCATCCCAAATTCCCAGATTATTAAAAATCCGCTATCAAATTATACCATCGATGGCTTCCTCAGGTACGAAATAGTTTTTGGCATTGATTATAATTCTGATTTTGAAGTCATTAACCAGGAAATTTTAACTTGTCTGAAGGCCATGCCTGAGGTATTACAGGCTGATAAAAAACCATTTGTAATTTTAGATGAATTAGCAACAAGCAGTTTGATCATCAAGGTTTATTATTGGATTGACACTTCAAAATCAAAATCAAAGGCCTACCATCTTAAAATAAAATCGAAAGTAATTACTAAAATCCTGGAGAGATTGAATGAACTAGGCATTTATTTACCGGCAGATATTCTTGAAATTAAAAATTATAATACCTCAGAATTTAGCGTGGGGAAAAAATAACTAATTGATATGAGAAAAAGTAAAAGCCTTTTTATAATCCTGGTAATAACATTGTCTTCCTTTTTTTCAGTCGGATTAAAAGCGGAGATTTTACAGGACAGCACAAATTTTTTTCTTAATCAGAAAATATTCGAATTAATCAAAAAGGTGGATTCAATTTCCCGGATTGATTCAATTAAAATTGCAAATCTGAACCGGGAACTGGAACAGGTAAAGGACAGTGAATTTACCAAAAGGCAAATCCTCGAGG
>CBDUPM010000314.1:0-4115 GCA_965369105.1 uncultured Bacteroidales bacterium
AAAGATAAAAGTAATGAAAATTTGATAGAATATAGTTATTCAAAATAAGTCATTCGCCCGTATTTTAATGCTTTCAACACATCGATACTCGTTTTTGTCCTTAAACATTTGGTAACATCGAATCAATGTGAAGTAAAAAACATTTTCGGTACTATATTGTTTCCATTTACAATTAACAGATTGAACTTTAAAACTATTATTATTACACATGAAAAAAAATCAGATTTCTATTATTTTCATTCTCAGCATATCATTAATAATCAATGGTTGTGCTAGTATGAAAAACTCTACAAAAGGGGGTCTTCTTGGTGGAGCAGCAGGTGCCGCTGTCGGTGCCGGAATAGGTGCAATAGCAGGGGATAAAAAAGGAGCTGTAATCGGAGCAGCAGTAGGGACTGCTGTCGGCTCAACCGCAGGCGTATTAATCGGGAAAAAAATGGACAAACAAAAAGCTGAATTAGAAAAAATCGAAGGTGCAACAGTTGAAACCGTTACCGATGTTAACAACCTGCAAGCCATCAAAGTTACTTTTGAAAGTGGAATCCTGTTTGCCACTGGAAAGTCTTCTCTTAATTCCAACTCAAAAACAGCATTGATAAGTTTCGCAAATTCTTTAAAAAATACCCCTGAAACAGATGTAGCCATTAATGGCCATACAGATAATACAGGGAGTCGGGCAATAAATGAAAAATTATCCTTAGAACGTGCACAATCTGTTTCCAATTTTCTTACTGAAAATGGGGTACCTGCAGAACGAATGACTGTTACCGGATATGCTTTTGATCAACCTGTTGCCGATAACTCAACACCGGAAGGAAGAGCTGAAAACCGCAGGGTAGAAATATATATAACAGCTAATGAAACGATGATTAAACAGGCCGAAGAAGGTACATTGGATTAGGTCCATAAATACAAATCTACCATGGAGTAATCAGATACTCTATGGTAGATCCCTGGTTCACCCTGCCCAACCTTCCCTATCCAGATTCCTGTAGTTTATGGCCTCAGCAATATGATGAGAAGCTATATTAATACTTCCCTCTAAATCAGCTATAGTGCGTGATACTTTCAGAATCCTGTCATAAGCACGAGCGGAAAGCCCAAGTTTTTCCATTGCATTTTTTAGTATTTTAGTTGAAGCTTCATCCAGACGGCAATGCTCCCGGATCAGTTTGCTTCCCATCTGGGAATTACTGTAAATACCGGGTAGTTCTTCAAACCTTTCTGTCTGAAACTGCCGGGCTTTTATGACTCTCTCACGGATCGTCCTGCTTGCCTCAGCTTCCCGGAGTTCACTGAGGTCCCGGAATGGGACAGGAACGATTTCAATATGAATATCAATTCTGTCCATCAGGGGTCCCGATATCCGGTTCAGGTATTTCTTTACCAGTCCGCTTCCGCAGCTGCAGGATTTTTCAGGGTGATTGAAATATCCGCAGGGACAGGGGTTCATCGAGCTGATCAGCATGAAACTTGCCGGGTATTCGATCGTGAATTTTGCCCGCGAAATGCTTATCACCCTGTCTTCCAGGGGCTGTCGCATAACTTCCAAAACATTTCGTTTAAACTCGGGAAGTTCATCCAGGAATAATACGCCATTATGTGCCAGGGATATTTCGCCCGGCTGGGGATAATTTCCCCCGCCAACCAGGGCAACATCGGAAATGGTATGATGAGGATTTCTGAAGGGCCTGACAGTCATGAGTGAGCTTTCGCGGTTTAGCTTTCCGGCAACCGAATGTATTTTAGTGGTTTCAAGGGCTTCATCCAGAGTTAATGGGGGAAGGATGGTCGGAAGACGTTTTGCCAGCATCGTTTTTCCGGCACCCGGGGGACCAATCATAATTAGATTATGAAATCCGGCTGCAGCAATTTCCAAAGCCCTTTTGACATTCTCCTGTCCTTTTACTTCATTGAAATCATTTTCAAACCTGTTGGATTTTGTAAAAAATTCCTTTTTTGCGTCTATTACCACCGGTTTTAAATGAAGATTTCCATTTAAGAACCCGACTACTTCCAAAAGGTTATCTGCAGCTATTACATTCAGCTCCCCAACAACAGCCGCCTCCATGGCATTTTCTGCAGGCAGAATTAAGCCTTTAAAACCATCTTCTTTTGCCCTGATGGCCATGGGTAACACCCCTTTTATCTTTTGAATCGATCCATCAAGAGATAATTCCCCCATTATGACATAGTCTTTAAACATTTCACTCTTTATCTGGGAGGATGCTGCCAGGATACCAATAGCAATAGGCAAATCAAATGCAGAACCTTCCTTACGAATATCCGCAGGTGCCATATTTACCACTATTCGGTAACCCGGCCAGCCAAATCCATTATTTTTAAGAGCCGAATCAATACGTTGCTGACTCTCCTTAATGGCATTGTCCGCCAGTCCAACTATAAAGAATTTCGCTCCCTGGGCTACATTTACCTCAACGGTAATGGTCCGGGCATCAATCCCATGAACTGAACTAGCAAATACTTTTACGAGCATACTTTATATTTTTTTTATCCTGTCAGGATTTTTCCACACATCACCACTTTAGCTAATCACCACATTATCTCATTTCCTCATTTCATTAGCACATTAGCATTTTAGCATTTTATTTATCCACCGAAGTTTACGAAGGTGGAGCACATTCACCCTTACTTCTTAATGTAAAAATCTTCCATTTCTCGACCCTCAAATCCATTTTTTTTACTCTACCTCAGAATTAATCTTATTTATTATTACAGGGCCAATCCACCCCCTCCACCCACCCCTTAATGGGAAAAAAGCCGAAATCTCGTAGAGGAGAATGAGGAAATGAGACTATTTACCATAAAAAAGAAACCGCGAAACAGATTCAGCTTCGCGGCTTCCGATGAAGAAAAATATAATAAAATTCTATAAATCTAATGTATCAAGTTCCTCTTGCATAAATGATTATCACCTACAACTTGAGCAGCTTTTCTGTCCAAACGAACTTATTCGACTTCAGCCTGATGAAATAAATACCTTTGTCGAATGCTGTCATGTCGATTTGAACTGAGCTGTTCTCCATCTTTTCTTTATAGATCAGTTGTCCGTTGATAGAAAAAATTTCTAAGGAATAGCTATAAGCGTTTTCTGTTTCTATGGTTATTTGCAGGATTAGGATAAACTGAAAAACCTTTCTGGTAATGCTGTTTAACTCCGGTTCCTAAGGGGGATTCGATTGCCCCGATATCCACCAAATTATCAATGGAATTTGGGCGTGGATTCCCAAAATAATCTTTATCCGGCGCATGATACCAGTTACCCTCCATCAGCAAGGAATCAGCTCCCATGCCTAAGCCCGGACTTTTCCATGTTAATTGATAGGTCCCTGTTTCTAATTCGGGATCTTCATAAATATTATTCTCACTGATCACAGCCGTGCCTTCTTTGAACGGGGTCCGAATAATGTTATTAAATGCTTTTATGGGGCTGTATTCATGGCTAACAGATATTTCCTTGTGATTATCATGAGGATCTGACCAGATGATGTTATTAAATAGCAGGATGTTTTTATTATCTTTTACTTCTAAAGCCATACTGCTGCCATTATATTCGGAGCTGTTATCTACAATAGTGTTATTGAATATAATAACTGAAATTTTAGAACTATTTACGAAAATCGCACTCCCAATATTCTTCAAATGGTGCTCAGAAATCACATTATTGTATACCAGGATTGTATCTTGTGCAAGACCTTTAAAAATATCGATTCCACCACCACCTTGATAATCCTGATAACTCTGAAAAATATTTTCAGTGATCAAGTTATTCCGAATGATAGTTTCTCCACTATAGCTTTCCTTTTCATTTTTCCAGGAAAGACCAGCTCCAGTCGCCCACGACTCTGTTGTAATAACAGTATTATTATGAATACTATTATTCTCAACTATTGTTCCACCCCCATAAAGTCCAATACCGCCACCTGCAGATTCAGTACCTTTAATGGAATTGTTTATTATTCTATTCTCTTTAATAATAGCATGTTGACCTTGTAACGCCATGGAAAAAATACCTCCCCCGGTGGATTCCAGATTGGCATCCAGGTGGTTTTCTACAATATAATTATTCCTGATGATACCTCCGGAATTATGGA
>CBDUPM010000315.1:0-4093 GCA_965369105.1 uncultured Bacteroidales bacterium
GTCTCATTCCGACATTCAAAAATTTGACAAAAACAAAAAATTCGAATATCCCCTCATGGTCAAGGGAAAATTTTATGATGCTCACGTTGCCTATAATGATGATCAGATAAGAAATCATTTTAATAAAATATCGGCGAAATGGGGTTTGCCGGTAATATTACAGGAATTCGTTAAAGGAACAGAGGTTAATGTAGTTGCCCTGGGCGACGGTGAGGGAAATACGATCGCTGCGGTTGGGATGAGGAAACAATATATTACCGACAAAGGAAAAGCCTGGGGAGGAATCACCGTGAATGATCCTAAACTTATTGAAATTACCAGAAATATAATAAGGGAATCAAAATGGCGCGGAGGTATGGAACTGGAACTGATCCGAACCAACTCAAATGAGTATTATATAATAGAGATAAATCCCCGGATCCCGGCCTGGGTGTACCTGGCCGTAGGAGCCGGCCAGAATATTCCGGAAGCATTGGTAAAACTTGCCATGGGAATGAAAGTGGAGCCTTATACTTCTTATACATTCGGGACTATGTTTGTCCGTTATTCATACGATATTATTTGTGATTTGAAAAAATTTGAAACCCTTTCAACAAAGGGTGAACTTTAATTTTACGATTATGGAAAAGTTAGCTTTCGAAAGACCAATTATTAAAAAAGTACAGGCCGGGATGCCGGGTAAATTTGGTATGAAAACAGGTACTGAGATCCTTACTGCAATTGAGGGCGTCCCTATCAAAGATTTAATTAAAAAATATGGCTCACCATTATATATAATTTCTGAGCAAACCATAAGAGAAAAATATCGGAACGCCTATAAAATTTTTGAGTCCAGGTACCCCAAAGTGCAATTCTCCTGGTCCTATAAAACCAATTACCTGGATGCGGTTTGCCGGACATTTCACCAGGAAGGATCGTGGGCGGAAGTAGTATCCGGTTTCGAATATGAAAAAGCCCTGCAAAATGGGGTGCCGGGTAAAAATATTATCTTTAATGGTCCTGATAAATCAGAAAATGACTTAAAAACAGCCATAGAAAATGAATCTCTGATTCACCTGGACCATTTTGATGAAATGTACTCCTTAATTGAAATTGCCGCAAATATGAATAAAAAAGCAAAAGTGGCAATTCGGGTAAATATGGATACCGGTGTATATCCTATGTGGGACAGATTTGGTTTTAACTATGAAAACGGGGATGCCTGGGAAGCCCTTAACAGAATTATGATGAATGAGAAATTGGTTTTGGAGGGACTTCACACCCATATCGGAACCTATATGCTGGCTGCAAATGCATATAAAGTTGCAGCCACTAAACTTGCCGACCTGGCAGTCAATCTTCAGCATAAATTTAATCATCGTCTTAATTATATTGACATGGGTGGAGGGTTTGCCTCAGGTAATACCCTCAAAGGAGCCTATCTTCCGGGTTATGAAACTATTCCAAGCCTGGAAGAATACGCAGACGCTATAAGTTCTGCTCTTTTATCCTCCGCCATTAAACCGGAAGACCTTCCGGTTCTTATTCTGGAAACAGGACGGGCCTTAATTGATGATGCCGGATACCTGGCGGGAACGATTTTGGGCAATAAAAGGCTCAGCGATGGCCGGAGGGCAACAATTGCAGATGTGGGAGTGAACCTGCTCTTCACTTCATTCTGGTATGAGCATGAAATCCTGCCGGCTCAACCCGTATCGTCCCATACCGAGGAAACTGCAATTTATGGTCCCCTTTGCATGAATATTGATGTTTTACGGGAGGCTATAAATTTTCCTGTAATGAAAAAAGGAGATCATTTTGTAATCAGAAGAATAGGGGCTTATAATATGACTCAGTGGATGCAATTCATCACATACAGACCGAATGTGATTATGCTTGATCCCAATGGAGAATCTCATATAATAAGAGAAAGAGAAAACCTGGAAACCATTCAGTCTTTGGAAAGGATACCGGATCATCTTAAATAAGATATTATGAATGGAAAAATCCGCCCGGCCGATTTTATAGAAGGAATATTAAATAGTTATTCCCAGGTATTTTTTGCCACCAACCGGAGTTTTGCTATTATTCTTATCCTTGTAAGTTTAATTGACCCGAATGCAGGCCTGGCCGGATTGATTTCTGTAATAATTGCAAATATTACAGCCTATGGTCTGGGATTTAATACATTTGAAATTAAAAAAGGATTATATGGGTTTAATTCATTACTAATAGGACTTGGGATAGGCTATTACTTCCATGCCAATTTTCCCCTGGTAATTATCATAATCGCTGCTTCTATCCTGGGCTTATTTTTTGTCACCCTTTTTAAAGGATTTCTCCAAAAATATGGTTTGCCATATCTTTCATTGCCCTTCCTCTTTGGACTATGGACTGTCATGCTGTCTTCTAAAAGCTTTGAAAGTATCGGAATTAGCGAGCGCGGAATTTTCATGCTCAATGAACTCTACGGTATAGGTGGGCCAAAATTAGTCCAGGCCTATGAGTGGTTGAATAATATTCCTTTATCGAATTCTATAAAGATTTATTTTAATTCCGTTGGTGCTATTTTTTTCCAGTTTAAGGTGCTGCCGGGAATATTAATTGTAATCGGATTATTACTCTATTCAAGAATTGCTTTCCTGTTATCATTATTTGGATTTTATATTGCCTATCTTTTTTATACTCTGCTGGGAGGAAATTTTACCGAATTAAGTTATACCTATATTGGTTTTAATTACATACTTACCGCTATAGCATTAGGGGGGTATTTTATGGTGCCTTCCCGGAAAACCTTTTTATGGTTGTTGTTATTAATCCCATTAGTGACACTCATAACCATCAGTCTTGGCCAGGTATTTTTACTTTATCATTTATCCGTATATTCTCTTCCCTTTAATATTGTGGTAATCCTTTTTCTTTATGCTCTGAAATTCCGGGTAAAAGCCAGGGAAAATCTTTCCGAAGTTCTGATTCAACAGGGACAACCTGAAAAAAACTTATATAGTTTTCATAATCAAAAGCAAAATGCAATTCACAGAAATCAAATTCCCTTTAAATTGCCTTTTTATGGGAAATGGACAGTTTCACAAGGGCACAGTGGAGAGTATACTCATAAAGAAGACTGGCGGTTTGCCTGGGATTTTGTGATAAATGATGAAAATAATAAATCTTATCAAAATGACGGCTTTTATCCCCATGATTATTATTGTTTTGGAAAATCAGTAATCGCACCTGGCTCGGGAACTGTGATTGAAATCATAGATAATATCCCGGATAACGAAATTGGAAAGGCAAACCTTGTTAATAACTGGGGAAATACGGTTATTATTAAACACTCGGAATATTTGTATTCCAGTCTGAATCACCTTAAACAGGGATCCGTTATAGTAAAGACCGGGGAAAATGTAAAATGCGGTCAAAAAGTCGGGGAAGTGGGTAATTCTGGAAGAAGCCCTTACCCGCATCTTCATTTTCAATTTCAATTAACCCCTTATATTGGTTCAGAAACATATAATTATCCTATTTCTTATTATATGCTGAATGAAAATAACAGGGATTACTTTAAAACCTTTACCATACCGGGGCAAAACCAGCTTGTTTCCAATATTGAACAAAACCTTTTAATGAAACAGGTATTTACCTATGTTCCCGGACAAAAACTGGATGTGTCGGCAAAAATGAATGGTAAAGAAATCGTGGAAACATGGGAAATAAAAACCACCCCTGATAATCATACTTATATCTATTGCCCTTCAAGTGAGTCCTATGCATTTTATATTAATGATGGAAACCTTCTCTACTTTACTCATTTTGAAGGCACAAAAAACTCTGTTCTCTATTATTTTTATCTTGGTTTTTATAAGGTTTTACAGGCCGCCTACAAAGATGTTGAGCTGGAAGATGAGCTTCCTCAAAATGCCGTATTTAAATTTCCATGGATCCATATCCAGGATTTCCTGGCCCCTTTTTATCTTTTCCTGAAATCAAAATACCTGTTTAAAATCAACTATGTTGACAATCCTATGCAGGTAATGGAAATACATTTTGAATCTGGTGTTTCAATGAAAGTATTTAATCATACACTGGGCGAATATCGGTTTAAGGTTCTTAT
>CBDUPM010000316.1:0-4079 GCA_965369105.1 uncultured Bacteroidales bacterium
ATATGAAAAAAATATTCTTAATTTTATTTAATTCTGTGCCATTTTTGTAATTGTTTTCCTTCATTAACCGGGTCATTTATTTAAATGCTAAAGATAAAAATATTGTGTATAACTTTTTAGTCCGGCTTACGTAAATAGTTATATCAATTTTTAATATTGTATTTAAGTTGAAATAAATTGATTCTGGTTAATCAATATTAGTGTTTAATGCTGAATATAGATGATCTAAAATCCAAAATTGAGGAACTCAGCAGAGACCTCGACAGAAAGCAAAAAGAGTATAATTCTCTTTTTGAGGAAATGAATGCAGGATTTGCATTTCATAAGATCATACTTACCAAATCAGGAAATCCAAAAGACTTTGTTTTTTTAAAAATAAACCATGAATATGAAAGACTGACCGGTCTTTTATCAGACGATATTCTGGGACTTACCGGTAAGGAAGTCTTTCCCCAGCTGGAAAAAAGTACGATTGAAGCATATGGAAGGGTTGCTACCGGCAAGGGTCCTGACCGGTTCGAATTATATTTATCCGATATGGACAAATATTTCGATGTCAATGTTTACTCTCCTTTTAAGAATTTTTTTGTTACTACATTTTACGATATTACCAAACGGAAAAAAGCGGATATCCTGATTGCTGAGTCGGAATGGAAATACCGTTCTGTATTTGAAAATATTCGGGAAGGAATGGTGTTTAGTGAGATCATTCGTGATAAAAAGGGGCAGGTAATAGACTATAAATTAATAGATGTAAACAAGGCATTTGAAAAAATTGCCCACTTAAAAAGCTCCGAACTTACAGGTAAAAAAGCTTCTGAAATTTATGGACTGAGTACAGAAGAAATAACGGAAACCTGGAAAAAACACAATAACTTCAGTCAGCCCGAACCCCTTGAATATAAAGATACACATACCGGAAAAATCTATAAAGTCTCGATCAATATCCTGGAGAATGATAAATTTGTAACCATTTATTCAGATATCACCGAGTTGATGCAATCTAAAAATAAGGCTGAGGAAAGTGACCGGTTAAAATCTGCATTTCTGGCTAATATGTCCCATGAAATCAGAACACCCATGAACGGCATTCTGGGCTATACTGAAATTATTTCCCTTGAAGAAGATCCGGAAAAAAGGAATTCATACCTGGAAGTAATTAAAAACAGTGGTCAGCAATTACTGAGCATTGTCAATGATATAATCGATATTTCCAAAATTGAATCCGGGAATATTGATGCACAGCTCAGCGATACCAATCTGGAAATAATTCTGGAGGATCTTAGGGCTGCTTTTTATCCTGAGATTTCTGCAAAAGGCCTGGAATTCAGTATTCAAAATGAACTCTCATCTTCAGAAAAAATATTAACTGACGGATTAAAACTGACTCAGATTTTATCCAATCTGATAAATAATGCCATTAAATTCACCGATAAGGGATCAGTCTCCTTAAGAATCAGAAAACAAGGGCTTAAAAATTATTTATTTGAAGTAAAAGATACTGGTATTGGTATAGATCCTGAATTCCACAAAATTATTTTCGAACGCTTCAGGAAGGTGGAGCTGGATGAAGATATCCTCCGGGGTGGAAACGGACTTGGACTGGCCATTTGCCAGGCTTTTCTTGAGAAAATGGGGGGTGATATCTGGGTTGATTCGACCCCGGGCAAAGGTAGTAAGTTTAGCTTTACCCTGCCTGTTTACGGCTAGTTCAGATTATAAATGATG
This sequence comes from uncultured Bacteroidales bacterium, assembly GCA_965369105.1. GTDB lineage: Bacteria > Bacteroidota > Bacteroidia > Bacteroidales > JAGLSB01. Next base: position 1,729 of record CBDUPM010000316.1, read on the forward strand.
AATTAATAATTAGGTTTTATTTTTATTCCTGTAGTCGGTACTTTCAAAAATTTTATCAGCAGATTCAGCAATAAAACCACTGAAAATTTTCCCATTCTTATCTTTAAAACGTTCCGCAAACTCATAATAACAGGATGGAATGGGCTTAATTCCTTCCTTAAATTTAAAATCAATGATATCAGCCAGGGTACTGGATTGTTTTAATAATTGCTCACGGCTGCCCTTTACTTCACCCCCGGATGTATTCAGGGAATAACCCCCGGATTTTAATAAATCATTCACTTCTTCAATGGATTTCAGACTTTTCAGATGATTTACACTTACCGTAAAATGATTTGCCCTGAAACCAAAGGCATACAACCATGCAGCATATTCTGATTCTTTCCGCAACTCCTCATAAAGCCCGTGTTCCGGTATTCCGAAAATTTCCCCATCCAGTATCAATGCCTCTGATTGCAAACGTTTTTTGGGTATGGCATCAATTATATTATTGATTTTTTCCCGGAAAGTACCCGGAAATTTTTCAAGTTGTAATTCACTGATAAAAACCCTGGGAGCAAGCGGATCAGCAGGATTTTCAAAATGTTTTGCATAAAGTTTTTTTGCGGGAAATATGTATTCCCCGGCCTCTTTATATCCTCCTTTTATAAATTCTTTTGAAAGGATATCAATTGAAGTTCTGGGATCATTGAAAGTACGGAAGGCAATATGATCATTAATGATTGTTTCATTCAAGGATTCAAAAAGCTTGTGTATTTGAGATACGGAAGGATTCACTTTGGAATATACATTCCATAAATCGTTAAATATTTGATCAGAATTCATAGGATATATTTTTTTAACTTTATATATTAACCATCAAAATAAACAAATGTAAGCCGTTTTTGATCATTCCGTAATATTGTTTAAAAACACTCAAAAACCTTGATATAAATCATCCGGCTATTATCGTTTTCTTATTTTATTTTGAGTAATTTTACATTTTAGAATCTATAGCTAATAAATAATTGATAATCAATGGATTTACTTGAAAAAATTAAAGAAAACGCGAAAAAATCCCTTCAAAGAATTGTTTTACCCGAGTCTGACGAAGAAAGAACCCTGAAAGCAGCAGACATCATTTTAGGTGAAAAACTTGCTAAAATCATCCTGATTGGTAATCCTGACCAGGTAAAATCTGATGCTGAAAGACTGGGTCTTAAAAACATCGGGCAGGCAATTATTATTAATCCTGAGTCCCACGAAAAGATGGATCAATATATTGATTTGATGGTTGAAATCAGGAAAAATAAAGGACTGACAAGAGAAAAGGCCTCCGAGCTGATAAAGGATCCTTTATATCTTGCAACTCTAATTATCAAAGCAGGGGATGCTGATGGAGAGGTTGCGGGAGCAAAAAATGCCACAGGTGATGTTTTAAGACCTGCATTTCAATATGTAAAAACCCTGCCCGGGATTAGTGTAGTTTCAGGCGCATTTATTATGATTCTTAAGGATAAAAATTTTGGGGAGGATGGATTGATTGTTTTTGCAGATTGCGCTGTACATCCTGATCCAAGCGCATCAGAACTTGCTGAAATTGCTGTAGCCACTGGTAAAACCACCCGTGCAATTGCTGGTTTTGAGCCCCGCATTGCCATGCTGAGTTTCTCTACCAAAGGAAGTGCAAAGCATGAGATGGTAGATAAGGTAGTGGAAGCAACCCGGATCGCTAAACAAATGGCTCCTGATTTAATGATCGATGGTGAATTGCAGGCTGATGCGGCTATTATAGAAGCAATAGGTCAATCAAAAGCTCCGGGAAGTGCTATTGCAGGAAAAGCCAATGTACTCGTTTTCCCCAGCCTTGAAGTGGGAAATATCAGTTATAAGCTGGTTCAGCGACTCGCTGGTGCTGAGGCAATAGGTCCCGTCCTCCAGGGAATGGCAGCACCGATAAATGACCTGTCAAGAGGGTGTTCTGTCAGCGATATAGTAAATCTGGTTGCCATTACTGCTAACCAGGCAGCAAATAAATAATAAAATAAAACCGTATAATAAAATGACTGAAAAACTCGAAGATTTCGCATTAACCCATGAAACTCCAAAGCTTAAGGGTAGTATTCATAATGTTGCTGTTATAGGCTGCGGATCGATGGGACAGGAAATTACCAGGATAATAGCCCAGCACGGTATGAATGTTGTATTTCTGGATCTTACCGAAGAAAGAATTAAGCAGGTTTATGTTGAGATCGAGGAAGAACTGGATAAAATGATTAATAAATGGGGGCTCACAGAAGGGGAAAAAAGGGCCATGCTGTCCAGGATGAAAGGAACCATTGATTATAATGATATCAGGAAGGCTGATTTGG
>CBDUPM010000317.1:0-4062 GCA_965369105.1 uncultured Bacteroidales bacterium
AGAAGGGGAAAAGTATTACGGGATCAGCAATTATCATTTGATGCCGGATTTCTTTATGAGCATCGTTAGTGATTCAGACCATTGGATGTTTCTTTCCAGTAACGGATCATTGACTGCAGGCAGAAAAAACAGGGATAATTCGCTATTTCCCTATTATACTGTTGATAAAATTCATGATTATAAGGGAATTACCGGAAGTAAAACCCTCTTATTGATTGATAAAAACAGCAAAACCTACTTCTGGCAACCATTCAGTGATGAATCCTCAAAAGTTTACTCCATAAGTTCGAATATTTACAAAAGCATTTATGGTAATAAAGTCATATTTGAAGAAATTAATAATGACCTTGGATTAAAATTTCAGTATGGCTGGTATAACAGTGATAAATTCGGGCTTGTAAAAAAGTCAAAAATAGAGTGCATTGATACCAGCCTGAAAGTCAGCATACTGGATGGGATTACAAATATTCTTCCTTACGGAATTGATTATCCTTTCCAGAATGAATACAGTAATTTACTGGATGCTTATAAAAAAAATGAACGGATAAAGAACAGCAGCCTGGCTTTGTTTTCATTAAGTTCTATTCCGGTTGACCGGGCAGAACCCAGTGAGGCATTAAAAACAACGACGGTATGGTCTGCAGGTCTGGAGAATGATTACAGAATTCTGATTTCTGAGAATCAGGTGAATGATTTTGTGAATGGCAAAGAACCCAGAAATGAATTCGATATTCGGGCTTCAAGAGGGGCGTATTTAATTAATGTGGACCTGGATTTAAAAAAGGGTCTGGAACATTCATGGATAATAGTTGCAGAGCTTAATCAGGACGGCACTAAAGTTCACAACTTATTGAGTTTTCTGCAAAATGGAAAATCGATAGAAAAGGAAATTCAAAAGGATATTCAGAAAGGGACAGAAAACCTTATCAGGCTTGTTGCCAAAGCAGATGGTTTGCAGATAGGGAGTGAAGCTTTAGCCTGTTCAAGGCATTTTTCCAATACCCTCTTCAATGTTATGAGAGGCGGAATATTTACCCGGAATTACGACATTGATAGAAACGATTTTAGCTTGTTCGTTCAGCAAACCAATAGCCATGTTTATAAAGAGTGGACCTCCTGGATTAAGGAACTACCAAAAGAACTAAGCTATCAGCAATTACAGGAACTGGCAGGAAAAACCGGAAATTCAGACCTGATCCGGATATCTGCAGAATATTTGCCACTGACATTTAGCAGAAGACATGGAGATCCAAGTCGTCCATGGAATATTTTTTCCATTGAAACGAAAAATGAAGATGGCTCTGAAAAATTAAATTACCAGGGGAACTGGAGAGATATTTTTCAAAACTGGGAAGCGCTGAGTTTATCCTTTCCTCAATATCTTGAAGGAATGATTGCTAAATTCCTCAATGCCTCTACTGCCGACGGGTATAATCCTTATCGAATAACCAGGGAGGGTATAGACTGGGAATGTCCCGATCCGGAGGATCCCTGGGCATATATTGGTTATTGGGGCGATCACCAGATTATCTACCTTCAGAAATTCCTGGAATTATCGGCCGGTTTTCATCCGGGAAAATTAGATGATTTGCTTACCCGGGAAAACTATGTTTACGCGAATGTCCCTTACCGGATAAAAGCATTTGAATATATCGTTAGAGATCCACAGGACACCATAGAGTTTGACAGTGAATTAAATGACCGGATAAAGGATAAGGTGAATGAAATGGGTGCGGATGCACGTTTTATTTTTAAAGCAGATCAGGAACTTTACAAGGTAAACCTGGCAGAGAAAATTCTGGTCACCCTGCTGACGAAATTAAGCAATTTCATACCGGAAGCAGGGATCTGGTTAAACACCCAGCGCCCGGAATGGAATGATGCCAATAATGCACTTGTGGGAAGCGGAGTATCCATGGTTACGCTATATTATCTCAGACGATTCCTCAGGTTCTGGAATGAATTCTTTAAAAATTCGAAACATGAAAGTATAGAGATATCTTCTGAAGTAAAGCAGTTTTTTGACGGGATATATGGTTTGTTTTCTGAAAATTCTGAATTAGTACAAAAAGGATTTTCTGATGCAGACCGGTATCTGTTTACCGAAACCCTTGGCAAAGCAGGAAGTGATTACAGGAGCCGGATTTACAGCCAATCCTTCTCCGGAGAGAAGCTTAGCCTTAGCCGGAATGAATTATTGAAATTCACCGAATTATCATTGAAATTCATCGATCAGTCCATTGATGCCAACCGGAGGGATGATGGCCTTTATCATGCATATAACCTGATCTCTTTTTCAAAAAACACCGTTTCTATCAGGTATTTATATGAAATGCTGGAAGGCCAGGTGGCAGTTCTTAGCTCAGGATATTTGTCGGGGCAGGAAAGTCTTGGCGTCCTGGATGCTCTGAAATCGAGTAAAATGTTCAGGGCTGACCAATATAGTTATATGCTCTATCCGGATCGTGAATTACCGCGGTTTATTGAAAAAAATAACATACCCGCTGAAAAAGTTAAAAAATCGGCATTGCTTAGCACCCTGGTTAAGGATAATAATATTTCCATTTTGACAAAGGATGATATGGGTAATTTTCACTTTAATGGATTTTTTAGAAATGCAGATGTGCTGGAGAAAGCTCTGGATGAATTAAAAACAGGGAAATACGAAAAGTTGATTGATGAAGAAAAGGCAAACATTCTGGATATATTTGAAGAAATGTTCGACCATCAATCCTTTACCGGGCGTTCCGGAACATTTTATGGGTATGAAGGTCTGGGAAGTATTTACTGGCACATGGTTTCAAAATTATTATTAGCCTGCCAGGAAAGCTATTTCAATGCAATGGAGAAAGGAGATGACCTTTCTGTGATAAATCGAATTAAGGATCATTATTATGAAATAAAAGCCGGTATTGGTTTGTACAAGTCTCCAGAATTATATGGTGCATTCCCCACAGATGCATATTCACATACACCTGCAAACTCTGGGGTGAAGCAACCCGGAATGACCGGCCAGGTGAAAGAAGATTATCTTAGCAGGATGCGCGAATTAGGATTATATATTAAAAACGGAGAAATAACATTTGATACCAGTCTCCTTAACCCGGATGAGATATTAAAAACCGGAGAAAGCTATTTACATTATAATTATAAATCTGAAAAGCAAAATCTGGATTTAAAAAATGGTCAGTTAGGATATTCATTCTGCCAGGTAGCTTTTATTTATTCGAAATCGGATCAAACAAAGCTCAGGCTGACACTGGAAAATGGAAAGATTATTGAATATCCCGGAAATGTGATTGATAAAGAATACAGTGAATTGATATTTTCCCGAAGTGGGTCAATTCAGAGGGTAGACTTTTATTCAAAGGATTTTTAAAACAAACAGAATAAGGTATTTTTTCCGAAAACAAAGAGTTTTTTTGCATTGAATAATAACCCGGATGGTAATAAAGAAGGATTTTCCCGGGTAATAAGATATCAAATGAATAAAACCTTTTCAAGAAAATAATAATATGGTAAAAACAGGTACAAAATTATCACTGAAAGAAAAAATTGGATACAGTCTTGGTGATACCGCTTCTCATTTTGTCTGGGATATGGTTGGATTATGGATTTTAATATTTTATACGGATACCTTTGGAATATCTGCCGCAGCTGCCGGTACCATCATGTTGATTGCAAGGTTTTGGGATATGATAAGTGATCCTTTAATGGGAATCATTGCTGATCGCACAAATACCCGCTGGGGTAAATTCCGTCCCTATATTCTTTGGATGGCATTACCCTATAGTGTTTTAGCCGTTTTAACCTTTACCACACCCGATTTAGGACAAACAGGAAAGGTTATATATGCAGGTGTTACCTATCTTCTCTTAATGAGTGTTTTTACGGCCATCAATCTGCCCTACTCCTCTTTAGGGGCCGTTATGACTTCTGATTCCCTGGAAAGAGCAGGCTTAAATTCCTACCGTTTTATTTTTGCATTTATTGGTCAGTTTATCGTTTCAGGAACAGCACTTTCGCTGGCCCTTTATTTTGGAAAGGGAGATAATGCAAAAG
>CBDUPM010000318.1:0-4059 GCA_965369105.1 uncultured Bacteroidales bacterium
TCAACGCTCTTTCCTAAAACAACCATCTCAGGAGAGGATAAAGTGTAGACCATACGGGTACATCCAGGTAATTTTGATATCCATTGTCAAAAAGAGTCTGCACCATTTTTGGTTGTTTGAGAATGGGAGAAAAGAGCTTATGGTGAAAAGGGAAAACTCTTAATAATAAATCCAGGAACATGTCCAGAAATATAATCATCGCAAGGAAATACAGGGGTAACCATTCTGTGGTAAATAATACCAGGCCAGGATAAATGGTGGTTTGTATACATAAGATTATTATCCAGATACTTAGTTTAATAATCATAAATGGGGTGAAAAGGAAAGAGGTTTTGGAAGTAACCCCGGATATAAGTAGAATGGATTTTGAAATAAGCATAACAGTAGCAAGGCTGAAAACAAATCTCCATGGAAAACTGGCAACAGGAATATAAAAGAAACCCAGAAAGAACAGGACCGGTTTAATAAAAGAAAGTAAAAAGTGAATCCGGTATGCAATGGAACTCCTGGGAACGATAATTTCCCTGAACTGTCTTTTATATCCCACACTATGCATCATTGCACCCCGGTGGGTCAGTTTTACTTCCCTGACTTTAAACATAATAAATTTAAAGGGAGTGGAATTCCCTTTTCGGTTTTTCGTATAATAACATCTTTCCTTTGCGTTTTCCCTGATCTCGGTAGTAAAAAAATTAACAATATCCTTCCACCGGGTGTCAATGGTTCCGGGACGAAACCAGGTTTTTCTTTTTGTGTAAATGTGAGAAATGATAAATCCACCAATTATCCAGAAAACGAATAATCCGAAAAACATATGAACCCCTTCTTGAATTGCTGCAATGACAGGGAAGATAACCATCCCAATGGAAAATGGAACGGCCAGGTAATTTCCTATATAACGGAATAAAACAAAAAGATCATTATTCTGAAAAAACTCCCTCTCAGCTTTGATTTTTTCATATTTCATCCGGGCTCTTTCTGCTGCCTTCTCGCGTGCTTCCCTTATAATCTCCTCATAAGTTGCCAGGTCAACTTCATCCTCTTCGGTTTCTCTTGCATAAATACGAGTTTCAACATAAAGGCGGGAAAGTAAGATTTCATAGGCCTCGCAAATTTGCTGAAATTTTTCAGTGGCATCCGGCTTACTATTTACATCAGGGTGGTATTTGAGAGCTAATTTCCGATAGGCTTTTTTGATGGCCCTTTCATCAGCATCAGGCTTTAGCTTAAGGATATTAAAATATTCATCAATCATGAAATCGAATTTCTTGATGCAATCTAGGTTTTTTATTTGAAAAGACCATGAGTCCTTTTAAATAAGCGAAGGGAATTTCATTGTGACAATGCAAATCCGGAGTTTGATTGAGACCGGAAAGTTTCGCTCACAGGCGGATAAAAAAAGGCCGGTGTCAAACACATATTCTGCATTTGAACCGGCCCCGGGTTTAATCTACCCTTTACGCTGGTCTATGAAAAGTTTTAACGAACTATTTATCTTTCTTTTTTTTCTTTTTTACTTCTTTTTCAATCTCCACAGGACTTTCCTCATTTTTTTCCTTGATTACTTCTACTTTAACATCCTTTTCCCCATCCTTTTCATCAATGTGGATTATGATGGTTTCTCCGTCTTCGGTTTGGTATTTGTATCCTGATTCTCCTTCATGAATAATTTTAATCTTGCTGGCCTCATTTCCTTCACTATCCACGATCAGGATTTTATGTCCATCCTTTTCAATCCACTCAGGGGAATCACCATCGATTTTAATTTTATAGACTTCTTCTTCTTTATCACCATCATCCTTCAATTTATAAACGATGTCTTTTTCATCTTTCCATTTCTTGTCATCATCAACAGATACCTTTACTTTCTTAACAATTACATTTGTTTTCCCATCTTCTCCTTTTTCGCTTGTAACAAATACATTTTCGGTTGATTCATCATCACTAACCCACTCATGTTCTCCATCCCTGTTGTGTTTTTTATGAATCTCCTTTACTATCATTTCATGGTCACCGTGAAATTCATGTAATTCACCATCCTCTGTTCCGAAAGCCATAATTTTGTGAGTTCCCTTATAATCGCCAAGGGTCATGTCAAGAATTTTAGAAACGAGATCAGGATTAACATCCTCATCCACTTCGTATACAGTGTCCTTTAGTACTTTTCCGTCCTGTTCCATTTTGATATAGATCTTGGATTTTTTTTCCTGGGCATTCAGACTGAAAAAGCTAAATGCGGCTAATAAGAGAAAGCTTAAAAATTTCATGGATTTATTTGGTTTTTGTTTCGTACAAATCTACACCACAAATTTACAAACTTAATTTAATGAATGTTAAAGATTGTTAAACCATCAGGATTCATGCCTTATACTGTGTTATATTTGCAAGGTTATGAGCAAACGACTACTCTGGATATTAGCAGGTTTTATGGCCATCATCCTTTTGGGATTGATCCTGGTTCAATCCTATTGGATTAATAATGCGATCAGTATCAAAGAAAAGCAATTTAATCAATTGGTAAATCGTGCTCTTTCGAATGTTATTTACCAGGTAGAAAATGATGAGGCGGTTCATATCATTAAGGATCATTTTAAAACAATAGCAAGAATTGATACCAGCAGGGCTGAAGTGTCGATGAATTTTCGTTTCGAGTCAGGTCATTCATCCGGAACCGGAAATCAGTATATCTACGAACAATATACCGACGAACTTTTAATAAATAAATCCGAATCCAGAAATCTTGAAAGTAGTGTTCATATAAGTGTGCATGGGGATAGTATGCATACATATATAATGGAAGACACTGGCAAATCAGTTCTGGCAGGGGAAAATCCCCTTCAAATCATTAAACTTCCCGATCCCGGCCTGGTAGAGGATAAAATGGAAGATCGCCAGGTTTTAATTGAAAAGGTTGTATCAAAAATGATGAGGCCCTATTCTGAAATAGAAGACCGGCTTTCAGCAGAAATTCTTGAAAAGGTAATCGATTCAAAATTTGCGGATATGGGGCTTGACCTTAATTATGAATATGCCGTAATTAAACCCGGAAATAAAATTGCACTTAAATCTGAGAATTTTAAACCGGAAAAAAATACGAGTTTTTATACCGCCCAGTTGTATCCGCAGGATATCTGGAGTGCAAAAAACTATCTGAGAATATATTTCCCAAATCAAAGAAATTTTATCGTTCGTTCTGTTGGTTTTATGGGGATCAGTTCCGTTATACTCACAATGATTATTATCGGGATTTTTATTTTTACCCTCTGGATCATTTTCAGACAAAAAAAACTTTCAGAAATAAAGAATGACTTTGTAAATAATATGACTCATGAGCTAAAGACCCCTATTTCAACCATATCCCTTGCTTCCCAGATGTTAAATGACCATTCTATCCCAAATGAAAATAAAAATTACGGACATATTTCGAGGATCATAGATACTGAAAGTAAACGGCTTGGCGTACAGGTAGAAAAAGTATTGCAAATGGCTGTTTTCGACCAGGGAAAAATCAAACTAAAGATAAAACTCACCGATTTAAATGAACTGGTTTCTTCAGCTCTGAATAATTTTAATCTTCAAATCAAAAAGAGGGGAGGGAATATTTCATGGAAGCAGGATGCAAGCAATGCCAATGTCCGGATAGATGAAGTCCATTTTACAAATGTTATCTCTAATTTGCTGGATAATGCAATGAAATATTGCAGTGGTCAACCTGAAATAATGGTTTCCACCCGCAATGAGGACGATAGGATCATCCTCTCCATAAAAGATAACGGGATTGGGATAAGTAAGGAGAATCAAAAGCGGATCTTCGAAAAATTCTATCGGGTACCCACAGGAAATATTCATAATGTTAAAGGATTCGGGCTGGGATTAAGTTATGTAAAAAAAGTGGTTGACCTGCATGACGGTGATATCCATGTAAGGAGCGAATTGAATAAGGGTACAGTTTTTGATATCTCTCTCAGGTTAGCTTAATGATCCAATAATTCAAATAACAAAAACACCATCATGGCAACAAATGATATCAAGATAAGAATCCTTCTGGCAGAAGATGAT
>CBDUPM010000319.1:0-4058 GCA_965369105.1 uncultured Bacteroidales bacterium
ATATTTTGAGTCTTTGAACCGCTTTTCCTGATATCTGTATTTTTATAATCTGGCTTCATTCTTCCATTTAATTAATTCCCAGTTGGGCGTTGAATTTTTTAAGATCCTCCAGCAGGTTTGATTTCACATGAATAAAGTTCTCAATGCCTTTATCCTTCAACATATCCACTGAATCAGCAGGATATCCGGCAATCACAAGGATATTTCCCTTTTCCATTAAAGTCATAGCTTCAGGAGCAATAACCGGGTATTCATCATCGGATGAGCATAATACCACTATATCTGCATTCCTTTTTTTAGCTTCCTGCATGCCCTCCTGTATGGTTTTAAAACCATTATTATCAATAATTTTGTAGCCGGCACAGGCGAAAAACCCGGAGGCGAATCCTGCACGTGCTTTACTCCAGCCAAGGTTACCGTAGGTCAGGAGGAAAACAACCGGTCTCTTTTCAGCCTTTTCGGTCTGAATTCTCAGTTCTTCAAAAGCCCGGGCTCCGCGGTACTTTTTAATCGCTTTAATATCTCCTTCTATGATTTTGCCGGTGGAAACAGCTTTTTTAATTTCATCATCGAGCCTTTCATCCTGATTGGGATACTGGTTGGTACCCAGGAGAATTTCTCTTCTGCCTGCGATATTCATATCCCTCTTTTGGGCGGTTTCTTCGATAATGTTTTGAATGAAACCCTTTTTCATTCCTTCAATAAAACCACCATTTTCCTCAATTTGAAGAAAAAGTTTCCAGGAGAGGTCTGCAATAGAATCGGTAAGAGATTCGATATAGTACGATCCCGCAGAAGGATCCACAATTTTATTCAAATGAGCTTCTTCTTTCAGGATGATCTGGGTGTTCCTGGCTATTCTTTCTGAAAAATCGGTAGACGGACGATAAGCTGTATCAAATGCTTTTATGCTCAGGGAATCGACATTGCCCAGTACAGCGGACATCCCTTCTGTAGTGCCCCGAAGCATATTTACATAGGGATCGTATACGGTTTGATTCCATTCTGAGGTGGTAGCATGGATGAAAACTTTTTCAGATTTTTCAGATTCAGGATTATAGGATCTTACCATTTGAGCAAATAACATTCTAGCTGCCCTGAATTTTGCAATCTCCATAAAATAGGAAGGACCGGCAGAAAAATTCAGGACCACCGAAGGGGCAATATCATCGATGTTTAATCCACGATCAGTCAACTGATCAAAATTCTCTGCCAGCATGGACAGAGCCATGGCCAATTCCTGGACAGCAGAAGCACCGGCATTATGGAAGATATCCGCATTGATTTCAATTTGTTTGAAAACAGGGAAAGTTTTTTTCGTTATTTGGATTCTTTCCGCAAGATCATCAAAAGCTGAGGGCAGAGCCTTGCTATTTTTACCTTCAAGAATTAATTCCTGCAATGGATCGGAATTTATGCTCCCCCTGATTTTGCTTTTATCAATCTTTTTTTCATCAGCAAGACTAATGAATTGCTCAAGGATTACTTTGGCTTTGCTTCTGGAATGAAAACTAATGTGGATACATTCAAAAAAGATATCCCGGAGCAGATCCGATATGCTGTTTTTTTCAAAAATAAATCCATCAGGGAAAATAAATGCTATGGAACTGGCACCCTTATTTAAAGCTGACAGGGCTTTCAGGTTTGCCACATGGATTTCTGAAACAGGAATATCCTGGCGAATCTCCCATTCATTCAACTGGATTTTATCAGACCGGGTATAGGGGAATTCTCCGGGGAGAGTATTCAGGTAATCCAGTTTTGAAAGATCTTCCTTGTGATAATAGGGTTTGAGATCTATTCCTTCAATGGTTTTGGTGATTAATTTTTTGTAGGGAGCGCCTTTTAAATCAGCCTCAATTTTAGCTTCCCATTCTTCCCTTCCAACCCGGGGGAATTCATTGAAAAGCTTTTTCGTTTTTGCCATAATAATGATGGATTTATTGGAAGTGCAAAGTAAGTGAATTATCCTATAAGAGGAAAATGATTTTTATCATTTAGGAACTCATTAAGAAGTGCTTACCTGTCAGGTCTGCAATTTCCTGAAGGCCAGTTTTTAGAGTGTAAAAATAGTGAGCCCGGATTTGGGTAAATCGGACAGCATAAGGAGATTCATTCCGTCTAAGTTCTGAAACGCATTCAATCCGGAAAGGGAAAAAGCAATTTATTTATTCAATTTCTTCCGTGTTTACTCCAATCGACATCAAATTATAAGATTGAGTTGAAATGCTTGTGGGACTGTTTTGATTCACTTCCTTTACCACCATATAAGTCCGGTCGCCCGAATTTTTTTCTTTTTGATCCAATTCCATTACAAATCCGCCATAAAAGCCAAAATTTCCGGCCGTCATAACATTGGCTCCAATCATTTTTGACCATAAATCAGGTGAAAGGTCCTTTGTCATCCACATATTCGTTTTATTTTCCTCATCCTCATAAACATATTCATCACATTTGTAGCCAGAGATGGTTTTGCTTCTTCCGGTTTTTTTCAGATTCTCATTATACATCGTGGGATCATAATCATGCTCTTCAAGATCCTGTTCCATATCTTCATCGTTCTCCAGTTCAGCGGACATTCCTGCATAATTGGTTACGATTCCGGTTTTTTCTCCGTTTTCTTCTGAAAGTATGATCATGGCCTCATTTTCATAGTCAAAAATCATCAGGGAATTCCCTTTGCCGGGCTGCGTAAATTTCATGGCAAAACCGGTGTTATTTTTATCGATATAAGTGTAATAATCCATACTTCCGTCGGTTTCTCCATTGCCTTTCCACGACTGAACTTCCATCCTTATACTTCCGGAATAATGATAATTGTCTTTTACATTTGCCGGAGCCGTGCTTATACCGAAAGCCTTTAACATTGACTTTGCCCTTGCATCAGAGTCATTCTTTCCGGTTGAGGAATTATTCAGGTTTTCATTTGAAACATTACCCGTATCATCGCTAATCGGTTTGCTTTCAGACGAAGCATTTTCATCCTCACTAAAAAGTTTGTCGAATACTTTTTCCACCTCCTTGTCCACCTTTTTATTCATTTCTTCGGTGACTTCCTCATCGGCTTTCTCACCGCTCCTGGTTGCAGCCTGTTTAGCCTTTTTCTTCAGGTAATTTCCAACCTGGGCATCCGCATGGTAACCAGCTCCCAATGCAAATATAAATATCAGTATAAGAGATGTTTTTTTCATAGTTTCAGAGATTATTTAATAATAAGTAACCCAAAATACAATTTGTATAGTGAAATATCAATAAATATTTAAAATGAAAAAAATATTTTGATCAATGATATTTTTGAAAGCATGAATGAATGTATGGCTATTTTTGAAGGATGGTTTTATAGATGTATTTCTTTTGAGGGGTTTCCAATATGATCATATAAAGACCATTTTGATAAGAACTAAGGTCGATGGTATAATCACCCGAAAATCCGTTTTCTATTTCTTTTACCGAAAGAATTGCTCCCGAAACACCTTTAATCATCAGGCGGGCTGAAGGAAGTGATTCATTTATTTTTAAATTGAGCATACCGCTACTGGGATTTGGATAAACGGAGATATTGTCCGGATTGTCATTGAATTCCACCAGGGTGCTGACCGGTTCCCAGTTTATAGAAACATTTGAATAGTGCGTATTGCCATCCGGGGTTAACTGAACTGCATCAGGGCCTTTGTTGAAGGAAAAAGAAAATACAGAATGGTCTTCCGATTTGTTTTTCCCCCATCCCATCTCAATAAATACTTTGTATTCCCCATCGGGAACCACCACACTGCTAACATCCGTTCCATCCCAAATGGCTGTCCGGGTCGTGTAGGAAGTCAGAGTTGGGCCCGTCACGGCATCTACCGTATTTTTTCCTGATTTTGCCACCCATTCCGTCAGATGATCATCATCATTTCCATATTTAGCACGGGTTTTGATAAAATCGGACGGTGATGCAGCATTTTCAATCCAAATTGCCAGGGTGTGCTTATTACCCCAGTCACCCGAAGGAGCAGTAGTATTTGAAGAAAAACTTAATGTTCCTGCAGTTTGGGAATGTATTAAAATTGGGGTAG
>CBDUPM010000320.1:0-4050 GCA_965369105.1 uncultured Bacteroidales bacterium
GGGAGGAAGTGAAATAAAAGAATCCATAAAAAGGATATTGAGTGCAGGGATACCTGTAATGGGACACCTGGGTTTAACACCCCAATCCATTCATAAATTCGGCACCTATGTGGTCAGGGCAAGGAATGAGGAGGAAGCCACCAAATTAAAGGAGGATGCCCTGATTCTTGAGCGGGCCGGTTGTTTTGGAATTGTCCTTGAAAAAATACCCGCTGCACTGGCAGGTGAAGTTTCAAAATCCATAAAAATTCCAACCATAGGTATAGGTGCGGGTCCTGATGTAGATGGACAGGTTCTTGTTTTACATGATATGCTGGGAATTACACATGAATTTTCACCACGTTTTCTGAGGCGTTATCATAATCTTTACCAGGAAATGCTGGGCGCAGTTGAAACTTACATCGAAGATGTCAGGAACCTTGACTTTCCAAATGAAAAAGAGCAGTATTAATGTCTTTTTCATCTGATATTGAAATTCTTTTTGAGGATAATCACCTCATTATAGTAAACAAGAAAGTCTCAGATATTGTGCAGGGAGATAAAACCGGAGATGTATCCCTGGATAAAAAAATCAAAGCCTTTATTAAGGAAAGAGATAATAAACCCGGGAATGTATACCTGGGTCTGCCTCACCGCCTAGACAGGCCCGTAAGTGGTGTAGTGGTATATACTAAAACCAGTAAGGCGCTCAGCAGAATGAATGAAATTTTCAGGGAAGGGAAATCTGAAAAGTCCTACTGGGCAATTGTAAAGAATAAACCGGTTCCGGAATCGGGCCGGCTGGAACATTTTTTAAAGAAAAACGAAAAGCAGAATAAGTCGTATATAGTGCCTGAAGATACCAAAGGATGTAAAAAAGCGGTCCTGGAATATGATTTAAGGGCGTCCTCTGATAATTACCATCTTGTTCAGGTTAAACTGATTACCGGGAGGCATCACCAGATAAGAGTTCAAATGGCAGCCATTGGTTGTCCCATCAAGGGAGATTTAAAATATGGATTTCCGCGATCCAATAAGAACGCCGGAATTAGTTTGCATGCAAGGAGTATAAGTTTTCGACATCCTGTAAAAAAGGAAATGCTGGAGATTGAAGCTCCCGCTCCACAGAATGATATATTTGAGTTTTTCTTTAAGAAAGGAAACTAAAATCCCTCAAAAGGAAAGGGTAGTAATAAACTTACATCCTCAAGAAGCAAAGTCTTTTTTTTCCCGTACATCAAAACACGCATAGGATGCTTTTGCCTGTTTTGGGTTTCTAGCAATACCTGCCTGCAGCTGCCACAGGGCGCAACCGGGATATCAATAAATTCATCCTGGTAAGAAGCAGCTATTGCAATGGTTTTAACCGGAACATCCGGAAATAGTGAATTAGCATAGAAAACAGCTGTTCTTTCGGCGCATATTCCGGAAGGAAATGCAGCGTTTTCCTGGTTACTTCCTGTAATAATTTCGCCATTCTCAAGCAGGACCGCAGCACCTACATGAAAATTTGAATAGGGAGCCCAGGCATTTTTTGATATGGCTTTGGCTTTGCTTATCAATCTGGACTCATTTGGTTCCAATTCACCAGGATCGCTTATTTCACTGTATTTAAACTGAAAATCTTTCCTTTCCATAAATGTAAATTTAATTTATTTTGATGAAAAACGATAATAAAGAAGATTTTTTAAAGCATTTTTACCGGCTCCACCTTTTTGGAGTACCGTCTCTTTATTGTTGAAAACTTAGTAGGAATTAAAATAATCGATTGACTATTTTCGTTGTTTCAGATATTCATTATGATACAAAGAATTTATTTATATATAATCTTCATATTATTATCCCAACCCCTTATATCGCAAGGGTTTTCAAGGATCAGCAGGGAAGAGTATATTGAAATATACAAAGATATCGCTATCAGTGAAATGATCCGTTCCGGGATTCCGGCCAGTATAACCCTTGCCCAGGGAATGCTGGAATCGGATAACGGAAATTCAACTTTGGCCAGAAAAGGAAACAATCATTTCGGCATTAAGTGCCATTCATCCTGGAAAGGGAATAAAATTTTTCATGATGATGACAAAAAGAATGAATGTTTCAGGAAGTACAAATCAGCCGAGGAATCATATATTGATCACACTGAATTTCTAATGGAAGGCTCCCGCTATGCCTTTTTATTTGAGCTGGAAAAAACCGATTATAAAGCATGGGCAAAGGGATTAAAAAAAGCCGGTTATGCTACCAGTAGTAAATATGCCCATTTATTGATTAAGATTATAGAGGATAATGAATTACATCAATATGATCTGGCAGAGGATTCCACCTTGCTTCAAAAAGACAGAAGGCATCGAAAAGATAAGACGGAAGGCCGTCAAATTTTGACCAACAACCGGGTCAAATATATTATTGTAAAAGAAGGGGATAGTTTTGAAAGTCTCCGGGATGAACTGGAACTGCTGAACCGGGAGATATACCGCTATAATGAGCTGAGCCAGGATTCTGTAGCCCGGCCGGGGCAGATCATCTACCTGCAACCCAAGCGTACGAAAGCGGAGGCCGGTAAAAGAGTTCATATTTTACAGGAGGGTGAAGATATGTACAGTGTTTCTCAGAAGTATGCCATAAAACTGGATCATCTTCTTTACCGTAACGGACTGGAACCCGGTGACCAACCAGAAGTCGGAACAGAAATCCTTCTCAGGAAAGGAAAAAAACCTGGTTTGAAATTTGATTTTCAAAAGGACCCTAAAGAGGAGGAAGAAGAATTTGAAGTTGAATTTGAGGGATAAAACGGCTAGTCTCCTGATCCGGTTTTTTCGATCGGAAGCCGGTTCCGGAATGACGAAGGTGGAGAACTCAGAAAACTTAAATTACTTAGATCGGGATTGACCTTGTATAAAATCCTTAAGCTTAAACCTGCAACTAAAAGTGATTTTGTGATTCAGGGATTTTGAAAGCCAGCACCAACAGTGCTAAAACCATCCAAAGTACCTCTCTTGTTTTTTCAAATCTGCTTAGAGAAATCTGGACTTTGAAATATCCTGAAATCCGCGGAGAAAATCATCGATCTTCATTCTTCTTTTTCCGGCAATCTGGATTTCATTTATTTCCATAAACCCGCTTTTGACAGCGACTTTCAGATAGCTTTTTTCATCCGACAGAATACTGCCCGGTGGAAGTTGATGTTCTTCTGTCAGGGGCCGGGCGGAATATATTTTTGAATTGATTTCTTCTTTTTCCGTTTTCAGAACAGTTGTGGCAGCAGGGTAGGGGCTTAGTCCCCTGATGAAGTTGTGCAGTGTTATGGAATCAGAATTCCAGTTTATCTGGCAGTCCTCTTTGAAAATTTTTGGTGCAGATTTTATTTCTGAATCCGAAGAAATAAATTTCGATTGGGGAACCGGAAAGAGGGTGTTTTCTTCGATTCCTTTCAGTGTTTTTATAACCAGCTCAGCTCCCAGGTCCATCATCCTGTCGTGGAGCTCTCCTGCATTTTCATTGCTTCCGATACTTATTCTTTCCTGAAGGAGTATTTCACCGGTATCAATTTTTTCATCGATAAAAAATGTGGATAATCCGGTTTCCTTTTCCCCGTTGATAATGGCCCAGTTGATCGGTGCAGCCCCTCTGTATTGTGGCAGAAGAGAAGCATGTAAATTAAAGGTCCCTTTCGGCGGAATTTCCCAAACCAGCCCGGGTACCATCCTGAAGGCTACAACCACTTGTATGTCAGGTTTTAATGATTTTAAAGTTTCAATAAAACCAGGATCTTTTAATTTTTCCGGTTGTAAAATCTTCAAATCTTTTTCAAGGGCAAATTGCTTAACCGGTGAGGCCATCAGTTTTTTACCTCTCCCTGCAGGTTTATCAGGGGCGGTCACAACGCCAACCACTTCATATCCATTCGAAAGAATCGCTTTCAGGGGTGAGATTGCAAATCCGGGAGTTCCCATGTACACAATTTTCATGACTTGTTGCTGGTTACTGGTTACTGGCTTAATGGATGCCAGGGGTGCTGTTTTTTTGTCAGGGTTCGAAAACTGGCTTATAACGAAATCAAGGAATCACTTT
>CBDUPM010000321.1:0-4045 GCA_965369105.1 uncultured Bacteroidales bacterium
TTATGCAAAACCAGGAATGATCATTGTTGGAAGTGACAGTCACACCTGTACTGCCGGAGCCTTTAACACCCTTGCAGCAGGGATTGACCGGACAGAAGCGGCCGGCATATGGAAAAGCGGGGAAACCTGGTTCAGGGTGCCCGAAACCATTAAAATAACTTTATCCGGAAAACTTCCTGAAGGGGTATACTCCAAAGATTTAAGTTTATGGATAATAGGAATCCTGGGTTCTGCCGGGGCAAATTATATGTCCATTGAATATCATGGTGAAGCTTTAAAGACATTGCATATCTCAGACAGGATGACACTTGCGAACCTGGCATCAGAAATGGGGGCCAAAAATGCAGTTTTTCCTCCGGATGAAGTTTTAAGAGATTTTTATGGAGGTGAGTTTCACAATGAGATCTGGGCCGATACCGATGCAGATTATTTTAAAGAAATCAGTATAAACCTGGATGAGATCTATCCTCTAATTGCTGCTCCACATCATGTGGATAATGTAAAGGCGGTTTCAGAAGTAGAAAACACAGTTGTGGAACAGGGCTTAATAGGCACCTGTACCAATGGACGAATAGAGGATTTAAGAATTGCTGCAAAAATTTTAATAAACCAAAAAATCAAGAAAGGATTTCAATTGCTGGTGATACCGGCTTCCCAGGAGATTTATATACAGGCCATGAAAGAAGGTCTGATTGAGGTATTCTTAAATGCCGGTGCAAATATTCTCAGTTCCAGTTGTGGCCCCTGTTTGGGAACAGGACAAGGAATTCCGGCCGATGGAGTTAATGTCATTTCAACAGCAAACCGGAACTTTATTGGAAGAATGGGAAATAAAAATGCTTCGGTATATTTAGCCTCCCCTGCAACTGTTGCCTACAGCGCTATAAGTGGTAAAATTACCGATCCCAGAAAAAAGAAAACAAAAAATCACTTTGCATTTTCACAGGATACATCTGAAAAAATTGAAATTTTAACAAATGATACTCGAAAAATAAAAAATATCTGGAATTATGCTGATGTTGATAATTTAAATACCGATCAAATGTTTGCGGGTAACCTTACATATAATATCCTTAGCTCAGATGCAACATCTATCATCCCGCATTTATTTGAAGGCTTTGATCCCAATTTCAGTAAACTGGCTGAAAAGAATGATATTATCATTGCGGGAGAGAATTTTGGTTGTGGAAGTTCCAGGGAGCATCCTGCTGTGGGATTGGCTCATATAGGAATCCAGGCTATCATTGTGAAATCCGTCAACAGAATATTCTACCGCTCTTCAGTGAACCAGGGATTGCTGCTTATCGTAAGTCCTGAAGCCGTAAATGCTTTTTCCAGATACGGGGACATCAGCCTGGACCTGGAAAAGGGACAAATTATATGTTCAGACACAATCATTGAAATCCCTCCTCTACCCGAAAAACTAAATAAAATACTTGAAAAGAAAGGACTTGTAAATTATTTGACCCATTAGCTTTTTCCTTGTTCATATTTATCAATAAGCCGAGAAAAGGTGGAAAAAACAAATCAGAAAAGAATTTTCATTTCCATTCCTGTTCCAACTGAAATAATCCCTCAGGTAAACAGAATAAAAGATCAATTCAATCCGGATCTGAAGATTCCATGGATTCCGGAAGAAAATTTGCATATGACTTTGTATTTTATGGGTGAGACCCCTGTTGAACAGATAAAACCAATCTCAAAAAAAATACATGAGATAACTTCAAAACTATATGAATTCATGGTTTACTCAGGGACACCAGAAATTAAAGAAAAAGGTGAAAAAAGAGGTTTGATCTGGTTGGAAATAAAAAAAGATGAGAATGTCAGGCTGCTTCATCACCAAATCCTCACCGAATTGAGCTGGCTCCCCCGGGTTAACCTGCATGCTTCCTTCAAACCGCATATCACTATCTCCAGGTATAAACCACATCGCTCGGGTTCATTGAAATCAATATCATTACCACCGGTAAAATTCTCATTTCCTGTAAAGAAAATCCAGCTCATGGAGTCCATTTTAGCTAATGAAGGAGCTGTTTACAAGGTACTGGAATCTTTTTCCCTCCAAACCAGGAAATAAAAACAAAGCGGATAGCTTTTTCAGGGATTAGATTATCTTTGAACTACAAAATTCAATCCTACATAAGTAAACTGGTAAAATGAAATTCCTTTTTATAATAATCCTGTTCGGAAGCTGCCTGGTTTTGGGTTCCTGTGAAAAAGAAATAGTTATTAATAATGAACTTTTTAAGTTACATTATTATTCACATTACCGGGTTTATGAATATGAAAAGGATACCATCAGGGATACGGTAAATTACTTTATTTACCCGGGAGACAGCATGGTTAAAACAAGCCGATGGTACACCACTACTGAAGATACCATATCAGCAAATGGATTCATGAGCAAAACCATTAGCATCGAGATGGATGGTAATGAAATAAATCCTGCATCTCCCCCCTACAATGAATATCCTCAAAACCCGGTATTGGACCTGGATTTATTCATTTACCCGAAATGGGAAATTCTTTCCCTTTCAGAAGAGGAAATGCTGATAAATTTATATTATGGAAATGGATATTTAGCTGAAAAAATATCCCTGACCGGTTCGGAGAAGATAAGTCAACCTTAAATCAGGACAATTCCACTTTTTTTACAATGCGCCACCATCTCTCCCGGCCATATGCTGGATTGGATTTCACCAATATGAGCCTTTCTTAATAAATACATGCAAAGTCTTGATTGTCCGATACCTCCGCCAATAGCAGGTGGCAACTCATCGTTGAGAAGACGCCTGTGAAACAATAGTTCACTTCTTTCTTCGCAGTTACGCAGACTGAGCTGATGCTTTAAAGCTTTTGGATCCACACGGATACCCATGGATGATAATTCAAAAGCCAATTTCAGGATAGGATTCCAGACAATTATATCCCCATTTAACCCTTTATATTTGTCGGAAGTTTTAGTGGACCAGTCATCATAATCCGGAGCTCTTCCATCGTGTGTTTTTCCATCCTTTAGTTCCCCTCCTATTCCAATTATAAATACGGCTCCGTATTTTTCAGCAATTTTATTCTCTCTCTCTTTGGGAGAATCATCCGGAAACATTTCTGCCAGGTCTTCTGAATGAATGAATTTTATCTCTTCTGGCAGGATTGGTTCTATCTCAGGATAATATTCATATATTAAAAACTCAGTCCTTTTTATCGTCTCATAAATTCTTTTCACCACCGATGTTAAAAAGTCAAGCCTACGTTGGTCACTATTAATTGCAACTTCCCAATCCCACTGATCCACATAAATACTATGTAAATTATCCAGTTCCTCATCCGGTCTCAGAGCATTCATATCTGTATAAATTCCATAACCGGTACGAATATCATAATCCCTCAGCATCATTCTTTTCCATTTTGCAAGGGAGTGAACAATTTCAGCTGGTTTATCATCCATATCTTTAATACTGAAACTAACCGGCCTTTCAATACCATTAAGATCATCATTTATACCCGTTCCTTTTAAAACAAATAAGGGGGCAGAAACCCTCCTTAATCGGAGCTCCGCAGAAAGTGAATTCTCAAAACTATCTTTTACAAGTTTAATCGCTTTTTCGGTCGTTTTTAAATCCAAAACCGGTTTGTAACCTTCAGGAATAATTAATTTCATTACTTACAATTTATAATTTATTTAATTGGATAATAGTCAATTTATAATTCTAATAATCAAAAAGGTCGCAATTTAAGCAATTTTTTCGCTTTTTTATTTACACTTCACATGTTATAAAAAAGTTATGATTTGGGAGAAAAACCCGGGTGAATCCCGCTATGCTTTTTTTTAAAACAAGCCGTCCTTTTGATAGATTTCCATTTGAACCTCCGAAAACTGCTCAGCCTGAACAGAAATCCCCTTAGAGGTATTGCTTATTATTCCCGATTCCAGGTTAATGGAGAGCTTATCATCCGGATCCAGTTTCAGATCGGAAATTTGATTGCAAATCAGAACCGGAAAAGCCGCATTGATGGCATTTCTTTCATATATCGAGCCAAA
>CBDUPM010000322.1:0-4030 GCA_965369105.1 uncultured Bacteroidales bacterium
CTATGATAAAGGCCGGATCCTACAATTCATCTTCATTTGATATTGATACTTCCGGCTTTGCCCATTTTTCCTATTACGCCATTAGTTCCTCGGGTCTGACATACAGGACAAACAGTCCGGATGGAATACTAAAAGATGAAGAAGTGCCCCAGGATAACTGGCATGGCGGGCAATTGGAAAGTCTTGTAACTGACATCGCTGTAGATAAATGGTCAAGGCCACATATCAGTTATGTAGCATCAGTGGAATCCTGGCAGAATGAAGATTATAAGTATGCTATGAAATCCGGTCAGTCATGGGGCAATGAATTACTGGAGAATGGTGATTTTGCCGGGGCCGATAATGCGATTGATACGGATCCGGCAGGCAATCCTCATATTTGTTTTTATAATCCATTAAATGGAAGATTAAAATATCAATATAAAGAACAGGGGACCTGGCATAAAAGAATCATTGATTTCCCGGAATACTGGAATCCGGGTACAAGAATGATGGATATTTGTGTGGATCATCTGGGATATTCTCATATTCTTTATACCACTAAAAATGAAATCCTTTATGTTACAAATACCATCCCAATTCCTGAGCCCGAAATAACGGTCTTTCCTCAAATTCTCGATTTTTCTGCCCGACTGGTGGGCGATACCACGGATGCAAAAAGGGTGAATATTGTCAATACGGGCGAGGCCGACCTGGTTATCAGTGATATTTCTCTGGTTTGGCGGGATTCTGCTAATTTCAGTATTAGTGAATTCGATTGTGATATTCTAACTCCGGGAGATACCTGTCATGTGGATGTAAGATTCAATCCTGAAATTATTGGGAACAAACATGCTATGCTCTGGATAACTTCAAACGATCCGCTAAACCCGGAAGAAGGCGTCAGCCTGAAGGGAGAAGGACTGCAGGGAATATTATGGGATTATGGTTCACAGGATTTTGGGGAGGTAAACCTGGGAGATTCGGTTGTCAATGAATATTATTTAAAGAATAAAGGAAATACGAATCTGGTTGTACAGGGAATATATATTGAAAATGGAAATGTGGACGATTTTTATTACAGAGATTTTCCTGAGCCTTCCTTTAGTATTCCTGCTGGTGACTCAGTAGTTTTCAATCTGGTCTTTAAGCCTGTGGAAGAAGGTCCCCGTTCTTCTCAAAATTTATTCTACAGGAGGAAGTCTGACCCGGACGCTTAGTGGAACCGGAGTATTGCCCACCTATTCAATTGAAGGGGAAATTCGGCTTCCCGATAATGGTCTCGCAGATCAGGGAAATATAATTGTATGGAATATGGATGAAAACAGTCCCTATCCAATTTGGTGGTATAAACCCCTGGAAGGTGCCGAATCGTTTAAGTTTGTGAACCTTCCACAGGTGAATTTTACTCTCAGATTTGACCCGGATGAGGCTAGTTATCCCGGTTATCTGAAAACTTACCTGGGCGATACACCCTATATGGAGGATGCAGTAGTATACCTTCTTGATCAGGATATAGATGAAGTTGTGATTCATCTGCTGGAAGCTCCTCTTCCCGGCCCCGGAACCGGCGTTGTTTCAGGTTCGCTTTTTGAAGAGGGAGGAAAGAAAACAGGATTGAAATTGAAAAGCGGAAACTATGATGGAGATGGAGTTCCCCTTGAGAATGTCTCTGTTTATCTTTGTGATATGGCAGGAGAGATTACGCATTCTGATGTTTCAGATTCAAATGGTGAGTTTGATTTTGTATCCATTTCCCAGGGAAATTATCTCTTAAAAGTTGATTACAATGCAATCCCAATGGATGATCAGAATGACACTTTGAAGGTGACAGAAGAGAACCAGGAGTTTGAAATTCTTGCCATAATATCTGAATCAAAAATAAGTTGTGGGATTACTAATTTATCCACAAGCACGGGCATATGGGAAAGTGTGAACCTGAATGTTTATCCGAATCCATTTGCAGATAAATTATATCTGGAACTAAATACTTTCAATAATGAAGATCTGATATTTGAAGTTTATGATCTTTCAGGCAGATGCATCCTAAATGGAATAAGGAAAAGGTCTTCTTTTCCAGAAGAAAAATTCCAGCTGGACACCAAAAAGCTGAAGGAAGGATATTATTTGATGAAGTTAAGACTTGGAGAACAGGAGTTTAATCTTAAACTTCTGAAGATTAGGTAGTGAGTATAAGAATTCCGGCGATCAATTGTACTAGTGGAAAAATAGCATTTTAGCACATCAGCACATTTACTATATTTCCCCATTCATTGATTTCCTGATAACATCAGCTTTACTGTGAACATGAAGTTTTTTGTAGATATTTTTGATATGACTTCTGACAGTTTCCAAAGAAATGAAACATTTGTCAGCAATCATTTTATAACTAAGTCCATCCACAAGACAAAGTACAATTTCCTTTTCTTTTTCGGTAAGAATAGACTGAGAAGGTTTTTTTTCTTTTACCTGAAAATAATCGATTACTTTTCTGGCGATCTGCGGTGACATAAATGATCCGCCTGCAGCGACTATCCGAATTGCTTCGCTGATTTTTGGGAAGGGAGTGTTTTTGAGAAGATATCCGGAAGCTCCTGCGCACAAAGAATTGAATATTTTATGTGAGTCGTTATGGATGGTAAACATGAGAATGCTGACATCAGGGAACCGTTCCGAAAAGATTTTCATGCCGCTGATTCCCGACATTCCCGGCAAACCAATATCCATAAGGATAACATCGGGAGGACAGGATTCATCAATATTCTGAAGCATTAACTCCACAGATTCAGTTGCCCTCAGGCAAATCATATCTTCCTGGGCAGTAAGATATTTTTCTATTCCTTCCCTTATGATATGATCATCTTCAATTATAGATACACTTATCATAGCTGCATATTAGTAAATTCCTCAACCAAATGAAATCCCATATTCATGTGAAACATTATCGCTTATAAGTTTTTCGTTTTTAACAGAATTTCGGTCCCCTTTGTAGATGTAATTTCTATGCTTCCCCCAATCCGCCTGGCACGCATTTTCATATTCCTTAAACCATTTCCTCTGCTAATCTGAGTATTATCAAAACCTTTTCCGTTGTCGGCAATACTCATGGTAAATGTTTTCTCAGAATTTATCAAACGGATTTTAACTGCTGAAGCACCTGAATGTTTCAAAATATTATTTATGACTTCTTTGAAAATGGAAAAAATATTCTGACGGTACAATATGTCCATATTTTTATTTTTATCCACCCCTTTTTGATGAAAATCAACAGAGATATCTTTCTCCTGTAAAGAATTATATGCATAATCCCTCATCCGGTCCAGCATATTGTTGAGATTATCATTGCGGGCATCAATGGACCAAACTATGTCGCTCATGGTTGAAATGATCTCCCGGCTTAATTCCCCGATTTTATCTACGGATGATTTTAATTTAGACGGGTCGGGATTTTCACGGATTAACTGGGAATGAATGGTGATATGGGTAAGGGATGAACCTATATCATCATGCAGATCACTGGCGATCCTGACCCTCAGGCGTTCGATTTCTTTGATTTTATTAATCCGGTAATTGAAAAAGAGGTAAATTAGGGATAGTATAATTAATCCTATCAGGATTCTGAACCACCATCTCTGCCAGTAAGGTGGATTAATTTTTATTTCCAGACTGGCAATTTTATCACTCCAAAGGCCGTCAGAATTCGTTCCCATAACCCGGAAAGTATAATCTCCGGGACTGATATCGGTATAACTGGCATACCTTCTCTTTTCAGCATTCACCCAATCCCTGTCCACTCCATCCAGTTTATACCTGTATTTGTTTTTTAATGGTTTGGAATAATCAAGCGCAGAAAATTCCATGGAAAAAAAGTTTTCCCTGTATCCCAGTTCAATTTTTTGTAATCCCGGGTCGAGTGGGATTTCTGTGTCAAATACTTTGAAAGAGTTTATGGTTATATCCGGCAGGTATTTCCTTTCTTTAATGCTGTCAGGATAAAAAATATTTATCCCGTTTACCCCGCCAAAGACTATCCTGCCATCTTTTAGCTTTA
>CBDUPM010000323.1:0-4012 GCA_965369105.1 uncultured Bacteroidales bacterium
GACCCTTGTCTCCCCCTTTTGTGTATATCTTCATGAAAAACTTTTATGCCTTAACAACCCTTTTTACAGGATGTTCATTTACCGTATCTGAATCGACGAATCCATCCATCAGTCTGATAATCCGGTGTGCATTTAAAGCAATATCTTCCTCATGGGTAACCAGAATCATCGTATTTCCCCTTTCATGAATTTCTCCAAATAGGCCCATCATATCTTCAGAGGTTTTGGAATCCAGGTTTCCTGTAGGTTCGTCGGCCAGTATGATGGAAGGATCATTAACCATGGCTCTCGCTACTGCTACTCTTTGCCGCTGTCCCCCGGATAATTCATTGGGTTTATGATGCATTCTGTCGCTCAAACCCACATCTGTTAATACTTTTTTTGCCCGTTCTTCCCTGAATGCTTTGGTTTTACCGGCATAAATTAACGGGAGCATTACGTTCTCAAGAGCTGTATAACGGGGTAATAAATTAAAAGTCTGAAATACAAAACCAATTTCAGTATTCCGGACATCCGCTAATTGATTATCATCCATCTGGCTGACATCAGTGCCATTCAGAATATATTTGCCTTTGGTAGAAGTATCCAGGCAACCCAGTAAATTCATCAGGGTGGACTTTCCTGAACCTGAAGGTCCCATTATGGCCACATATTCATTTTTATTAATATCCAGTGTAACAGATTGTAACGCTTTTACAACAATAGATCCGATGTAGTAATATTTAACTAATTCCTGAAGTTCAATTATCTTGGACATAAAGTATTTATTTAATTAATCACGAATTTAACGATATAAACTGTAATATAATCATTCCGGGGATTAAAACTTTATATTATAATGAAGTTTTCCTTCCATCTTTTTAAAAAAAACAATTCCAAAAAAGAAAAGATTTATGCTTATCCCTGTTCTTTCATCACCACAAATCTCATTCCAGGCTTTACCCATCCCTTTCGACCAGTTTATATCATCAAAAATTATGATTCCCTCCTCATTTAATTGATCTCTAAAATGCCTGAAATATTTTCCGGTGGCATGGTAATTATGATTCCCGTCAATAAAAATCATACTTTTCTTCCCTTCTGTTCTTAATTCCGGAAGAAGATCATCGAATTCTGCCCTGATCAATTGAATATTTGAAAATCCCAGCTTTTTTAATTCACTTCCGGCAAATTCAATTTTTTCATCCGAAGCCTCAATGGAAATTATTTTTGTATCCGGTGCTGCTGAAGCCAGGTAGGCAGTACTTATTCCCAATCCGGTCCCAAACTCAATAATTTCATCCGGTTTATAAATTTTTACCAAACGGTAAAGAAGTTTCCCGTTTTTAATGCTTATAGCTGTGTTCCGGACCATTTCAGAGATTTTTCGTTGTGCAGAATTATGGGAATGTGATTTTTCACCCGGGGTCTCAACCTTTATCCTTTTCTTATTGTTTTTTTGTTTTTTGTGCCATTCCATTATTTCAGCAGGATCTTCAATTCCTGAATCATTTAAAAGGACATTTCTGACAAATGAGAAAACATAAGGTGAATGAATTCCATGACCTCTCCTGTGTCCTGAAATAAAAAAGTATTTGATATATCTGAAAAAAATCCCGATCATAATTTTGCAAAGATCATCAAGCTAATCCAATTAATCAAAAAGCGAAGCGGATATTTTATTCAAAACGGGGGAATCCTGATTAATAATCAGAAACCTTATTGTCTTCATGCTGACCATTGAAAAGCTCAAATACGGATATTTCCGGAGGGGTACCCACTCTGCCGGGAAATCCTATGAAGCCCAGTCCGATATTGACATACAGGTATTGTTTTGCCTCCCTGTATAGTCCGGACCACCGGGGGTACTTAAATTTTACAGGACTCCATTTCCAACCGGGGATATTAATAGCAAACTGCATTCCGTGAGTGTGACCGGAAAGTGTAAGATCCACATCCGATTCAGGAAGTACTTTGGCATCCCAGTGAGAAGGATCATGAGACAACAGAATCTTGAATTTTGAATTTCCGGCTTTCTCAAGCGCAAGCTTAAGATCTCCATATTGCGGAAAGGGAGGTTCTCCCCAGTTTTCCACACCCAACAAGCTGATTTTCTCACCTTCCTTTTCCAATTCCACAGCATCATTTCTCAATAAGCTGAAACCGGACTCCTTGTGATAGCGATATAGCTCTTCCATATTATCCCTGAGATCAGATTTGCTTTCCCACTGATAATAGGTACCATAATCGTGGTTTCCCAGGATGGAGAGTTTTAAGTCTTTTGCTTTGAGTTTTGCCAGTTCATTCACAAAAGCTTTAGCTTCGGAAGCTAAATTATTGACCAGATCACCGGTAAAGACAATAATATCAGGATTTTCTTTATTGATAAGTTGTATGGCTTCAGAAATTTTGGATGGATCATTTTCAAAACTTCCAAGATGAAGATCAGAAATCTGGGCAATTTTTAACCCATTAAAAACTTCAGGGAAATTCGGGAAATTCAACTTGATCTTTCTAACCGTATAATTGTATTTCCCCTTCCAGATTCCATAAACTATGCTTAAAAAAGGGATTACTGCCAGGATCAATCCCAGTCTTAAAATAAAATCCCCCCGGGAAATCAGGGACTCTCCGGAATCTGTTGAAGAGGAAAAGCTTGCAAATACTCTTCCCCCGGCCAGGAAAATATCCCTTATCAGGAGAAATGAAATAAAAAAGAGTTTAGGTACATAAATTAGTATCAGGTAACCCATACTTCTTTTCATAAAAGTGGATAATCGCTCATAATCAACTTTGGCTGAAAAGAACATGAGCTTCAATATAAGCAAAACAGCAGCAAGCGATAAGGCAAAAAAGAGAATCCTTATGCCTGTTTCCCAGTTTGAGGAAAGGCTTCCTGACAATCTGGATACACCCCTGTAACTGTAAAGATCAACCAGGCTGATGAACACCAGAAAAACGATTCCCATACCTATAAACTGCGCTTTCATTCTAAATTTTTAATTTCCTAAGTTGTTGATAAAGTTACTAATTCAAACAAAGTCAGGATGAAAAGGTTTTCAATATTTTTTTCGATCTTTAAGAATCCTTATTTGTCTTATGCAGGAAAAACTAAATACAGAAATAAAATTTCTCCCGGGAGTGGGTCCGAAACGGGCCGAACTTCTTAATAAAGAACTGAATATATATTATTTCAAGGATCTGTTATACTATTTTCCATACCGGTATATCGACCGGACAAAATTTTACAGGATTAAAGAGGTTTACGCCGATCTGCCCTATATCCAGATTAAAGGCAAATTTATTTCATTTGATTTGCAGGGTCCCCCAAAGGGTAAAAAGAGGCTTACGGCTTTGTTTTCAGATGGGACCGGAATCATTGAAATTTTATGGTTCAGAGGACACAAATGGATCATGGAGAGTTATAAACCGGGAAAGGAGTATATCCTTTTTGGAAAACCCACCGCCTTTAAAGGGAAAATCAATATGGTCCATCCGGATATTGATGACATCTCCAAAGAAATTCAGCTGAGCAGCCGCTTGCAGCCCATGTACAATACTTCTGAGAAACTGAAGAATCATTATATCACTTCCAAAACCATTCAAAAACTTGTAGGGGACTTACTGAAAATACTGGGAACCCAATTTGAAGAAACCCTGCCCTCCTGGTTAATAAAAAAAACCGGTATTATTTATCTTGGGGATGCCCTGCATAATATCCATTATCCTGAAAGTCCTGAGCTTTTAAAAAAAGCTGAATTCAGGCTGAAATTTGAGGAGCTTTTTCTTATCCAGCTGAATATTCTAAAGGCCAAATCAGGGAGAGACCTTTCTTTCAGTGGGTATTCGTTTAGTAAGGTAGGAGAAAATTTTAATTCATTTTATCATAATAATTTACCCTTTGAGCTTACATCAGCACAAAAAAAAGTGTTAAAGGAAATCCGGCGCGACATGGGCAGTGGTAAACAAATGAACCGGCTGTTACAGGGAGATGTGGGAAGCGGAAAAACCATGGTTGCCTTAATGAGCATGC
>CBDUPM010000324.1:0-3996 GCA_965369105.1 uncultured Bacteroidales bacterium
CTTTTGGCACCTCCGATTTTCTCAGGCTCAATGGAATTGATTCCACTCCTTTACACTGGCCGGATGAGGATAAAACTCCTAATACCCTGGACTATATTAAAGGAGGAATGATAGACCTGGTGGTAAATATTCCAAAAGATTTAACTTCCAGTGAATTGTCAAATGATTATACCATTCGGCGAAGTGCAGTGGATTACAATGTGCCGCTTATTACGAATGCCCGTCTTGCCAGTGCATTTCTCATCGGGATATGCAAACTAAGCATTGATGATGTTATGGTAAAAAGCTGGGATGAGTATAAGTAATGAAAAAAGCCATTTCGGTCAGATGAAATGGCTTCCTGAAAGCAATTTTTAAATAATATTAACCCCCCAGTGCATTTGCCCCGGAAACGATCTCCAATATCTCATTGGTAATGCTGGCCTGGCGTGCTTTGTTATAATCTAATTTCAGTTCTTTCAGCAGATCCGTTGCATTATCGGTTGCTTTATGCATAGCTGTCATCCTGGCCCCGTGTTCTGAAGCATTGGAGTCGAGCAGCGCTTTAAAAAACTGGAGCTTCAGGCTCTTGGGAATCAGTTCCTTAATCAGGTATTCTTTGGAAGGCTCAAAAATATAATCAGTTTGTGTCATTAACCCAGACTCCTTTTTTTCTTCTTCTTCCATTTTAATAGGCAGAAACTGTTCTGTGGTTAAAATTTGCACTGCGGCATTTTTAAACTGGTTGTAAACAATTTCAATCTTATCATATTCTCCTTCTATGAACTTGTTCATTATATCAGTGGAAAGTTCTGATACACTTTCATAATTGAGATTATCAAAAATTTCACTTTTCCTGTCAATTATTTTAAACTCTTTGTTCTTAAAGAAGTCTTCCGCTTTTTTACCAATCAGGTATAAATGAACATCACCGTTTGATGCCTGCTTATAATAGGGGCCAACAATCAGGCTCATGGTTTTTTTCAATACTGCCGCGTTAAATCCACCGCATAAACCCCTGTTAGATGTAATGGTCACCAGAAGGATTTTCTCCGGTTCTCTTTCATTTACATAAACATTATTTTCGTCATCTTTCAAGGCGTCCCCAAGAGCAGACAGTATGGTTTGCAATCTGTCGGCATAGGGGCGTAACTGAACAATTGCATCCTGTGCTTTTCTGAACCTGGCAGCCGATACCATTTTCATGGCGCTGGTAATCTGCCTGGTGGAAGTTACAGATGCAATCCGGGTTCGTATTTCCTGTAAATTGGCCATTTATTCTAGATCCGTTTTTTATTCCGTTTCATATTTTGAAGAAACTTCTCCGGCAACTTTCTCGAGGGCATCCGTTATTTCCTTGCTGAGATTTCCTTCTGCCAGTCCTTTCAGTACATTTTTATGTTTGGCTTCAAGCAGGTCCAGGAATTCGGACTGGAATTCTCTTACTTTATCACGGGGAACTTTAGAAAGAAGGGCTTTTGTTCCACAATAAATAATAGCTACCTGCTTTTCAACGGCCATAGGTTCGTGCAGACCCTGCTTAAGAATTTCCACGTTTTTCGATCCTTTATCAAGAACCGCCAGTGTAGCCGCATCCAGGTCGGAACCAAATTTAGCAAATGCTTCAAGTTCCCTGTATTGTGCCTGGTCAATTTTAAGTGTACCGGCAATTTTTTTCATAGACTTAATCTGGGCATTACCTCCCACCCTGGAAACAGAAATACCCACATTAATGGCAGGACGTACACCTGAAAGGAACAGATTACTTTCCAGGAAGATTTGTCCGTCGGTAATAGAAATTACGTTTGTGGGAATATATGCAGATACGTCTCCTGCCTGGGTTTCAATGATGGGCAGAGCCGTAAGGGATCCTCCACCTTTTACCATCGGTTTCAGAACCTTGGGCATATCGTTCATATCTTTTGCGATACTGTCATTATTAATGATTTTCGCCGCTCTTTCTAGCAATCTTGAGTGAAGATAGAAAACGTCCCCCGGATATGCTTCACGTCCAGGTGGCCGGCGAAGAAGAAGGGAAACCTCACGATATGATACGGCCTGTTTTGAAAGGTCATCATAAATAATGAGCGCATGACGGCCGGTATCCCTGAAAAATTCTCCGATTGTTGCTCCTGCAAACGGGGCATAAAACTGGATTGCAGCCGGATCAGAAGCTGTTGCAGCAACTATAATGGTATAAGGCATTGCACCTCTTTCTTCAAGAACTTTTGCTACGTTTGCAACAGTAGAGCCTTTTTGTCCGATTGCTACATAAATACAATATACGGGATTTCCTTTATCATAAAATTCTTTCTGATTCAGGATGGTATCAAGAGCTACCGATGTTTTCCCAGTCTGACGGTCACCAATGATAAGCTCCCTCTGTCCTCTTCCAATGGGAGTCATGGCATCAATTGCCTTTATACCTGTTTGAAGGGGCTCACTAACCGGTTCACGATAAATAACACCCGGTGCTTTTCTTTCGAGTGGAAGCTCAATGGTTTTACCGGAAACCGGGCCTTTTCCGTCCACAGGTTCTCCGATGGTATTGATAATTCGTCCTAAAAGCCCTTCACCGACATTGATAGAAGCGATACGTTTTGTTCTCTTTACTGTATCGCCTTCCTTAATTAATTCGGAAGATCCGAGTAATACGGCTCCGACATTATCTTCTTCAAGGTTAAGGATGATCCCCATAACCCCGCTGTCAAATTCCACAAGCTCATTTGCCTGAACTTTTGAAAGTCCGTGAATACGGGCAATACCGTCACCTACCTGGAGAACGGTTCCTACTTCTTCCAGTTCTACCTCGGTCTTAAAACCCTGAAGTTGTTTTTTCAGTACTTCAGATACTTCTGCAGGTTTAATTTCAGCCATTTTTCCTGTTATTTTTTATTCGTTTCAATTGATGTTTCCAATAAATTCTTTTTAATTTTTGAAAGAGAGGTGCTAACGGAGGCGTCGAATTGTTCATCTTCCACTTTCAAAATAAATCCGCCAATAAGTTCCGGGTTGGTTTTGTCGGTAAATTCAATTTTTGAATTATACACTTTTGCCAGCAAATCCATAAATCTTTTCTTATGGGCTTCTGATACTTTTGCCGGAACAATGAGCTCTGCGGTTTTTACCCCCTGGTCATCTTTAAACAACCGGGTGAAATTCCTGATCATCCCGGGTATATAACTTTCTCTTTTATTTTTCAGGATAAGCAGAAGGAAATCCATACTTAATACCTGTATACTTTTTGCAAATACCATTTGAATAAGCTCAGCTTTCTGGCTGGTTTTAATTACCGGGCTTTCCAGGATCCGTCCAAATTCAGGATTTTCCAGGCTGGTTTCCAGCAGGGCCATGTCTTTGCTTACCTCAACCAGCTTACCTGCTTCTTTTGCAGCCTGAAAAAGCGCCTTGGCATATCTTACTGATATTTTGCTGTCATTCATAGTTTTAAGCTCTAATTTAGCTTGATATCATCCAGAAGTTTTCCAACCAGTTCTGATCTCTTCTTATCATCTTTTAATTCTTCTCGCAGGATAGTTTCGGCAATTTCAACCGATAACTTAGCTACCTGTTTCTTAATATCACTGATGGCTGAAGCCTTTTCATTTTGAATGCTTTGCCTGGCATTTTCTATCAGTTTTTTAGCTTCCAGATCTGCTTTTTGTTTGGCTTCATTAATGATGGTTTCTTTTACTTCCCTGGCTTCCTTCATCATGATGTCTCTTTCTCCCCTTGCTTCTTTCAGAATTTTTTCATTATCTGCCTGGAGCTGTTGCATCTCCTGTTTTGCAGTATCGGCTGCCACTAATGCAGAGCGGATACTATCTTCCCTGGTTTTTACAGCATTCGTAATAGGTTTCCATGCATACTTCTTCAATAAGAAAAGCAGGATACCAAAGATAATTACTGTCCAGAATATCAGACCTATTCCCGGCGTTACAAGATCCATTTTATTTAAATTTTAGAGAGGAAAAAAGATTCCTCAATATTAAAAAATTGATTTAAACAAACCGGGTG
>CBDUPM010000325.1:0-3995 GCA_965369105.1 uncultured Bacteroidales bacterium
TATAATGAAGGGGACCTTTTTATTGAACCGGTAATTGTATATTCCAATATTATAAATGGCCTGGGGGTTTTTGGGTCTACCAACCGAAACGGTAAAAAAATAGAATACGGAAAATACCCTGTTGAAGGAATTTTATATGAAGACCCCGAAGATTATTATTATTACCAGACAGATGATTAAAATTGAATGGGAGACTAAAAAGAGTAAAGGAATCTGAGTTCCTATGAAAAGTATTCGTTTTTACTCTCTAATTACTTTGTGGAATAAATTTCCTTAAAAAAACCGTGGATTTGGACTTTCTATTTAATGGGCCTGAATTCCACATAATCCCAGAATAACATTCCGGTAACAATATTCCTTACCGTAATGCTGTGTTCTTCCGTTGTCTTGAAATCCACTTCAGCTACTTTCTGAATCCCTCCGCTACCCGAACCATAAGGACCGGTATAGGTATAATTGGTTCTGACGCCGTCTATATAGATGGCACAATCAGTCACATCGTTCCATCCGGGCTGAAGGATATAAACTTCATATTTTCCTTTCATTACTTTCGGAAAGGTAATGGTTATGGACCACCATCCGAGCATACTCAGACAATCGCCATCAATAAGAGCTCCATTGTTATCTTTAAAATAATACAACAGGTAGGGCCCTGCCCATTTAATTTTTGCAAAGGTATTTTCACCATCAAAAAACCTTTTGTAATACTTTCCATAATAATCGCCCTGCTGAAGGTCGAAGAAGTCCGTTGTCTGAAAAATGACAGAAGTAGGCTCCGGAGTAGTTACCGGCAGGATATCAGTAATTGCATGGATAACACCATTTTTTGCCGGAGTATTTGAAGCTGGAATATTAAAACCAGTGTAAATACCCGTACTCCGGTCCAGGTTTAATTTATAATCATCATCGATGGTAAATTTGATATTATTATCCCTCGATAATATGGGGTAAATTCCTGTATTCAGATCAGAAAGAAAAAAGCTTCCATTCAGACAATGGTACTCAATAAAACGATAAAAAGGATTATTTAAATAATCCAGACTATCCATATCTGTTCCACACCATTCTGCCAGGTCCTCAATATTATATATCCCGTACCTGTTAAATGTGGTATCGGCTACAGCAAGGATTGTAAACCGGGTTCGTGCTTCCGTCCCTCCATAGGGAAAACTTATGATCTTTAAAGTATCCTTAAGTCCTGTTACATCCAGTCCTTCAGCAAAAATACTGTAAGAGGGATCCTCAGAAACCAGGGTGAAAATATCTTCGAAAATAGGGTCTATCACCCTGTCTATAAGGTGAATATAACCATTTGCCGTCCGTATATCCCTTTTTATAACTTTTGCATATTTACCGATTATAATGTCAGAACCAACAAATTCAGAGGCCAGGTAATCTCCGTTTGCATTCGTTTCCCTCAGTGTTCCCAATCCGATTTCATTCGTACTTATTTCGGTTGGAACAATGTGATACAGGATCAGTTCTTTACTGAAATTTTCATCAAAATCTTCCAAAGAGCTTACATTTTTTAACTCGTAATATTCAAGCATGGCTTCATCGGTAGGAAGAAAAAGTGTGAAAGGACCCCTGGTTTTTAGTACGGATTCCATTCCGGTCTTTTCAATTAGTTTATAAAATTCAGAAAAGCGATCCGGGTTGGTCTTTACATAATCACCGATTAGTTGTTCCTGTGAATTCACGTCCCATAACTGGGGTTCTTCAGCACAGTTATTGAATACCAGGATTGAAAAAAGAATAATCCAAACTTTTATTATAACAGGCTTTCCGAAAAAAGTCTTTCTTGTATGGGTAGTTTTCATTGTTTTTAATAAAGCAAGAGGATTCTTTCATGAAGAATTCAGATTGATCCCCTGAATAGTAATTTGTTGTAGTTTTCAATTAATTCTTGGATAACAAAATACAAAGAATTAACCAATTTACAAGCACGGATTTCATATTATGTGGCAGAGAAAGGTGAAAATACCCGGGAATTGAAGCAAGTCTTTCATGATAATTAATTTATTGAATGAAGGACTTGAAAGTTGATATACGAAAAATACTCTTTTTACCCGGTAGTTCCAATAGCATTGGCAATAGCGTTAATGCTTCTCAAAAGGTTGGTATGAATATAGCTGGCCTTACTTTCATCTTTTTCCTTACTGAGCTTTCTCCATTTCTTTAAAAGTAATACCTGCTCTTTATGCAATGGAAGTAAAGCTTCTTCTTTCGTTTATGGGCACCGGAAGTAATTCAAGCATCATTTGCCTTGTTAGTTCCAGTTCATTTAACAACATATTATTCATTTCATTTCTTATCTCTTCTTCCTCAACCAGTTCCGCATATAATTTTAAAATACCGACATCTGTGGAAGAGAGACTGGTGTCAATATTTGTCAGGGTATAACGCAGGAAATCATCGCTTTTAACCAAAGATTTTAATTGTGAAAAGCTGTCCGGTTTTTGGGATTTTAATTTTTGAAGTGTTGATCCAACCCCATACCAGCTGGAGATGTTCATCCGGGACTGTGTCCAGCTAAACACCCAGGGTATGGCACGTAAATCAGCCAGGCTTCTTTTTCCTGTCCTGCGGGCTGGCCTGGAACCAATTTTACTGGATTCAATTACATCGATAGGGGTTGCCTGTTCGTAATACCTGACAAAGTAAGGATGTTCGAGAAGATTTCGAAAACAGCTATAGCTTTCTTCTGCAAGAAACATAAATAATTCCTTTCGGTCTTTTTCCTCTGCCGGTTTTTCAAATTTCATTTTAATTCTCTGAAACGCAGTACCCGCCAGCAACAGCTCCAGGTTATAAGCAGCGTTTACCTTGTTCGCATATTTCCTTTCAATGGTTTCACCTTGTTCTGTTATTCTTATTTTACCGGATAAGGTTCCTGCAGGTAATGCTTTCAAAAACCAATGGGTTGGACCTGCACCCCGGCTGATTGTTCCTCCTTTTCCATGAAAAAATCGAATTTCAACCCCGTGTTTTTTACCCACTTCACTTAACCTGGCCTGGGCATAGTACAAATGCCAGGCACTTGCGAAAATTCCGCCATCCTTATTACTGTCGCTGTAACCTATCATGACCTCCTGAACAGGCATTTCCCATTGTTTGCGTTTAGCAATATAATTGAGACTGCCCCTGGTAACCGGATTGGATATAAACTCATCCATAATCTCCGGACTGTTCATTAAATCATCAATGGTTTCAAATAAAGGAACAACGGGCAATCGACAGATAAATCCATCGGATGAGTTAATGGTCAGTCCTGTTTCCCTCATCAATAAATACAATGTATAAAGGTCGTCCACATTCCGGGTCATGCTAATTATCATCGATCCAAAAGGTGCCTCACTGTATTTATTTATGTGCCTGGCAATGCTTTGCAGGTTTAAAACGGTTTCAAGCGCTTTTTCAGAATGAAGTTGATTGGAGGGATGTAAAAATGGACGATTGCTGGATAATTCCTTTTCAATGAATTTCTTAAAATAAACTTTATCCTTTGATATTTTATTAAATTCAGCGGGTACGCTTGTTTTTATTATCTCCTGTAAGGATTCTTCATAATAGGTACTGTTCTGACGAATATCAAAATGCGCCAGGTGAAAACCAAATACTTTTAAATGTCTTAAAACCATCTGGACATCATTTAAAGCCAGTGATTCGGCCCCGTAAAGCTTAAGGGAAGATTTTAATAATAGTAAATCTGACATTAGCTCCTTCGAATTCCTGTATGAGGTTTTTGTATCAAATAAATCGAATCCTCCGGAGCGCTTACTCAAGGGCAGTTTTTTGATCAGTAATTTAACATAGTGTTTAAAGGGTTCCAGACTGATTTCTTCCGGATCACCACCTGATTCTTTTGATAAGATTTTCATTCTTTCCCTGAATTCCGGCAAAAGACAACTACCATCACAATAAATACTGAGCTTTTCT
The DNA here is from genome assembly GCA_965369105.1 of uncultured Bacteroidales bacterium. Taxonomy (GTDB): domain Bacteria; phylum Bacteroidota; class Bacteroidia; order Bacteroidales; genus JAGLSB01. Next base: position 3,940 of record CBDUPM010000325.1, read on the forward strand.
GTAAGTCCTTTTAATTGTTCATGCGTTAAAATCAGGGCTTCCAGCCGGAATTTTAA
>CBDUPM010000326.1:0-3964 GCA_965369105.1 uncultured Bacteroidales bacterium
TGTAACAATCATAAAACAGATTAAGCCAATTTATGAATAAATGATGCATCTGATCTGTTTTAGTTTATAACTTGCCAATAATATGTTATAAAGTTTCTTTTACCGATTCTATTTTTCTTTATTTTTATTCAACTTTACCCATGCTTAAAATTAAAATGTAATACCCATAAGCAAAATGAAAAAACCGGACCTAAGTAAATATGGAATTATAGATGTAAAGGAGATATACCATAATATTTCCTACAGTGAATTATTCAGGCATGAAACGGCTCCCCATCTGGAAGGATTTGAAAAAGGAATCATTACCAAATCAGGTGCAGTTTCGGTAGACACAGGCATTTTCACCGGAAGATCTCCTAATGATAAATATATTGTAGAAGAGGAAACATCGGTTGATAATATATGGTGGAAAAATGAGACCCGTAAATCATCCGATAATAAGCCTGTAAGTCCGGAAATATGGAAAGAGCTGAAAGAAAATACGGTGCAACAACTGAGTGCTAAAAAACTATATGTACAGGACGGTTATGCCGGAGCAAACCCGGAAACCCGATTAAAAGTCAGATTTATTGTGGAGGTTGCCTGGCAGGCCCATTTTGTAAAGAACATGTTTATTCGTCCTGCCGAGGAGGAACTGGAGGATTTCGAACCGGATTTTGTGGTATTAAACGGATCAAAAACTGTCAATAAAGATTGGAAGGAGCACGGACTGAATTCTGAAGTTTACGCTGTTTTTAACCTGAAGGAAAAAATGGCAGTAATCGGGGGAAGCTGGTATGGAGGTGAAATGAAGAAAGGGATTTTCTCCATTATGAATTATTATCTTCCATTGAAGGGAATAGCAGCGATGCATTGTTCTGCAAACGTGGGTTCTGATGGGGATACGGCCATTTTCTTTGGATTATCAGGGACTGGAAAGACCACCCTCTCAGCTGATCCGAACCGGGCTTTAATCGGTGATGATGAACATGGCTGGGATAATGAAGGGATTTTCAATTTTGAGGGAGGATGCTATGCAAAAACCATAGACCTGGATCCGGCAAAAGAACCGGACATTTATAAAGCCATACGAAGGGATGCCCTGTTGGAAAATGTGGTGGTAAAGGAAAGTGGTGAGATTGCATTTGAAGATTCATCCAAAACGAAAAACACCAGGGTATCTTACCCGATTTATCATATTGAAAATATTGTAAAACCGGTTTCAAAAGGGGGACATGCGAAAAATGTAATCTTTCTTACAGCCGATGCTTTTGGAGTTTTACCTCCGGTTTCAAAACTCACACCGGAGCAAACAGAATATCATTTTATCAGTGGGTATACTGCAAAAGTGGCCGGTACTGAACTAGGAATTAACGAGCCGGTACCTTCTTTTTCAGCCTGTTTTGGAGCTGCATTTCTGCTTCTGAATCCGACCGTATATTCGGAATTACTTACAAAAAAAATAAAGGAACATAACTCAGCCGCCTGGCTTGTGAACACCGGTTGGATTGGTGGCCCTGTAGGTGTGGGTAAGAGAATCGACATTCCATCAACCCGGGCCATTATAAATGCCATACTGGATGGAAGCCTGTTAAATGTGGAATATGAAAGCATTCCATTCTTCAAACTTAGCATCCCGAAATCGGTACCCGGCGTTGAAAGCAAGCTACTTAATCCACGTAACCTGTGGGCAAGTCCTTCCAAATGGGATGAGGCGGCAAAGGATCTGGCAGGAAGATTTATTCGTAATTTCAAATCATTTGAAGATACGGAAGCTGCCCGCTTCCTGGCTAAAACAGCCGGACCCGAAGTTTGATATATTATTTTTATTGGTTTTTTCAGACGGGAGATGCAATTCTTCTAAGTCCTGAAAATAAATTGGATTATGAATACCTTAGTATTAATATTAATTGTATTACTCCTGGCATACCTTACCGGAGCCATTCCCACATCCGTATGGGTGGGGCGTTGGTTTTTTCAATTGGATATCAGGGAGCACGGGAGCGGAAATGCCGGGGCAACCAATACCATGAGAGTATTAGGGGTAAAAACCGGACTGCCGGTATTAATCTTTGATATTTTCAAAGGCTGGCTGGCTGTTCGTTATGTGCTGATTTTCAATGTATATCCATTCGGTTCCCAGGAGTGGATGAATTTAAGTATTGTCCTTGGAATCCTTGCTGTTTTAGGTCATATTTTCCCGGTATATATTGGATTTCGGGGAGGAAAAGGTGTTGCCAGTATTTTTGGAGTATTATTGGCCCTTGCACCCATTCCTACATTATGTGCAGGGGGTGTATTTTTAATTTTACTTATCGCTTTTAAATATGTGTCAGTAGGTTCTGTGGCGGCGGGTATTTCTTTTCCGGTGTGGATTTGGATAGTTTTTAGTTCTCCGTATACCAGCTTAAAATGGTTTTCTTTACTGGTTGCCTTCTTGCTTCTGTTTACTCATAGAAAAAATATTCACCGTCTCCTGAAAGGGGAGGAAAATAAAGCCACTTTTCTTTTCAAAAAGAAAACAGAATAATTTTAGAGATAATATTTAGACAAATTTAAGCAGGCTGGAATTCCTGTTCCAGAATCTGCATAATTCTTTTATGCGAAACGGAATTTTCCAGCTTACCCCCCATAGCTATTGAAATTTTGCCGGTTTCTTCGGAAACAATGATGACAATTGCATCTGTTAATTCTGAAATTCCCAGTGCAGCCCGGTGTCTTAAGCCATATTCCGGAGGTAATTCCTGCTCGGTTACCGGTAAAACTACCCTTGCCGCAAAAATATTTACACCGTTAATAATGATAGCCCCGTCGTGTAGGGGACTGTACTTATTGAAAATACTAATTATCAACCTGCTGGTTGTGTAGGCGTTCATCACATCTCCTGCCTGGGCATGAATGTCGAGGGTAGATTTTCTTTTTAAAACAATGAGGGCGCCTGTTTTGCTTGCGGCAAGATTAATGACCGCTTTTAAAATTGATTTGATCCTTATTTTGGGACGGGAATCAAAATCCAGTTTAAAAAGGTTTTCAATCCTGATCCTGTTATTATTCACATAACGGGTTCCAATTAATACCAAAAATCTCCTGATTTCCTGCTGGAATACAATAATTAGAGCTATGACCCCTACACCGATTATTTGTCCGAGAATACTGCTTAAAAGCTCCATTTTAAGCATTTTTACCAGACCCCAGAATAGGTAGATTAACACCACTGCGATAATAATATTGATGGCCACAGTTCCTCTTACCAGCATATATAGCTGGTACATGAGAATTGCAACTAATAAAATATCCAGGATATCCAGGAGGCGAATATGAATAAAAAGACTATGCATCGTTTGTTACAAAAATACGAATTGGATTGAATTTAGGGCTTTTTTTCTTCTATTTTAAGTAGCTTGTACAATTCTATTACCTCTTTGGCTTCGGTCACATCATGAACCCTTAATAAATTTGCACCCTTTTGAAGGGCGTACATATGCAGCGCTGAAGTTCCATTTAATGATTTATCGGGATTGATATTCAGACTTTTGTAAATCATCGATTTTCTCGAAACTCCAACCATAACAGGCAGTTCAAAACTTTTGAAAACCTCCAGGGCTGAAAGGAGAGTAAAATTATGCTCCAGGGTTTTTCCAAAACCAAACCCGGGATCGATGATGATATCGTGCAATCCTGCTTTAAGAAATTCCTGGTTTTTTTGGTCAAAATAATCCAGTAATTCATTCACCACATCCTTATAATCCGGATTTTCCTGCATATTTTCAGGATTCCCTTTCATATGCATTACCACGTATGGCAATTTGTTTTCTGCAGCAAAATTTACCAGTTCAGGATCACCATCACCACCGGTTATATCGTTGATGATGTCAATTCCATAATCCTTATGAAGCTTTTTTGCGGTACCCGATCGGAAAGTATCGACAGAAACAGGTAGATCAGGATAATGCTTTCTGATATATTCAAGGGCCGGCCTGAGTCT
>CBDUPM010000327.1:0-3959 GCA_965369105.1 uncultured Bacteroidales bacterium
TTTTATTCAGGAAAATAACAACCTCGATAAATTCATTACGGTATATCCTAATCCTGTAAATAAACTATTGAATATAAAAGTAAACAATGAATTTACCGGCGAATTGTCAGGAAAAATTATAAATTCGGAAGGAAAAGTATTAAATGAATTTAGGATCACAAATGAAAAGCTGATTCAAATTGACATGAAGGAGTTTCCTAAAGGGTCTTATATTGTGAGTTTAAAAGGACCGAAAGGAAATTGGAACAGGATAATTTTTTACCAATAAATAAATGATTCTCTAATTAATAACTTAAAAATTCAAATTATGAAAAAACTATTTACTCTGATCTTTTTGGCTTCAATCGTATTTGGAGCAAATGCACAATTAGTCTTTCCTTATGATTTTGAAGAAGGTCAGGCTGATACGGGTTGGATTATTTTTGCTAACGGAGCTGACGGGTCTCAGGCAGACCTTTCTATTGTTCAAAATCCTTTTGCTGACAATACTAATAGTTCCGATAGTGTACTTCAGTTTATAGTTCACGATGATGCTAATCCCTGGGTTGGAATGTATACCGATTACCAGGCTGAAATGTATTTTACCCAGGAGGCTCACACTATTGGAATGATGGTTATGAAGGATGTTATCAGTCCCTTGCGAATTAAACTTGAAATAAGTTTAAACGGAGGTGAAATTCTGTCCATCGAGATTCCAAATACCGTTACGGATGAATGGGAGGCCCTTACTTTTGAGTTTACAGAGGCAATCGATTATCTTTACAAGAGGTTAACAATTTTTGTTGACTTCCCTGCTGAAAGGATTTCAGGCTGTACAGCCTACCTGGATAATATTGTAAATATAACCGAAAACACTTCAGTATCAAAGGATATATCAGGAGAACTCCTAAGGATATTTCCGAATCCCGTGGAGAACCGGATGGCTGTACAGTTTCCTCAAATGACATCCATAAAGGTATCCAATGTTTTAGGGAAAACCATCAAAACGCTTTCATTTCCTGAAGCTGATAGTAAGGTGCTTGAATTAGGAGATTTGCAGTCCGGATACTATTTTGTAAGCGTTGAATCCAACAGTGGATCCCATTCTTTACCATTTATTAAAAAGTAATACCCCAATGAAAAAGAGTATTTCGGAGTGATTTGGATCATTCCGGGATACTCTTTTATTTATTCAGCAGCTTTTGCCAGGCTGCATTTGCTGCTTCCGGTAAGCGGTATTCGTACCCGCATAAACTAACTACTTTTATCCGGTGTTTGATGCCATTGTAAATTTTGGAGGCAATCATCCATTAACAGGTTTTCCTTGCTTCTAAACAGAACTCACTTTTAATTTACAAGTCATTTTTCAGATCATCTGATTTTGCATATTTTTCACCGTATTGGCCGCTTCGTTTGACACAATGCTTTTTAAACTGTTGTATGTCACATAACCTTGGTCCGAAATGTCGGTATTTGGATCATAAGTCTCAAAATCGTGATTAATATAACTGTGTGGGCATTCAGAGCTGATGCAATCAATAATTTGAAAAGAAGAGTGTTGCTTAGAATTCTTATAATGTTATTCATCGAATAATTTCCTGCGATTCACACAAAGTATGTCCTTCAAACAAAATCTCACCATGAGGTCCTGGTGGAAGTTGTTCAGAAACTAGAATTACTTCCTTCCGGAATAAGGGAGATCAGATTGTGGATTATATGGTCTGAAAAGGAATGTTTTAGGAAAGAATCATTTCTAAGAGATTTTTATTTGTAAATTTAAGGCTTTGGCAAACGCTACAGGCAGTCATTAAAGGCCCGGTACTATATGTCTTTAGCCCGAAAAGGAGCAGGATGCTCTATACCCGTTTCTGAAATATTGTATAGAATAAACCTTTTCAAAAAAAATAATTACGAGTGAATATGAAAACTCAGGTAAAAACTTTATTGCCAATAATTCCTCTTCTTGCAGCCTGCAATGGGGATACTCAGAATAAATCGGCAGAAACAAGATCTAAGCCCAATATCGTTATCATCTATATGGATGACCTGGGCTATGGAGATATGGGAGCCTATGGAGCAACAGAACTGAAAACTCCAAATATGGATTTTATCGCTGAAAACGGTATACGGTTCACACAGGGATATGCCACATCAGCAACATGTTCTCCAAGTAGATACGGATTACTCACAGGCACCTATCCCTGGAGGAACAAAGATGCAAAGATCCTGCCGGGTACAGCCCCGCTGATCATTGATACTGCTCAATTAACCCTTCCAAAAATGCTTAAAAAAACAGGTTATCATACAGGAATAGTAGGCAAATGGCACCTGGGTCTTGGAACGGGATATGTGGATTGGAACAAACATATTGCACCGGGTCCCAATGAGGTGGGGTTCGATTACTCTTATATTATGGCTGCCACCCAGGATAGGGTACCAACAGTTTATATTGAAAATGGATATACTGTTAATCTGGATCCTGAGGATCCCATAGAGATCAGCTGGAAGAAGAATTTTGAGGGTGAACCTACCGGACTGGTAAATCCTGAACTTCTGACCATGAAATGGCATCACGGTCATAATAACAGCATTGTAAACGGAATTCCCAGGATAGGATTTATGAAAGGAGGAGAGTCTGCAAAATGGAGTGATATAGATATGGCGGATCATTTCCTGCAAAAAGCAAAGGAATATGTCCGTCAGAACAGGGATACCGCCTTTTTTCTCTATTATGCTATGCAGCAACCTCATGTCCCGCGCACACCTCATCCACGGTTTGTAGGGAGTTCAGAAATGGGACCCAGGGGAGATGTGATTGTAGAAGCTGACTGGTGTCTGGGAGAGTTTATAAAGGTGTTAAGAGAAGAAGGAATTCTGGAAAACACGATGATCATTTTCAGTAGCGATAATGGTCCTGTGCTGAATGACGGGTATTATGATGATGCAGTGGAAAAAATTGGAGATCACAAACCTGCAGGTCCACTCAGAGGGGGTAAATACAGTCTTTATGAGGCAGGCACCCGGGTGCCCTTTATGGTATACTGGGAGGGAAAAATCGAACACGGAGTTTCTGACGCCCTGGTATGCCAGGTCGATTTGCTGTCCACCCTTGCGGAGCTGGTAGGAAGCGAGGAAAAAGGAATGGACAGTGAAGCATTATTGCCGGTATTCATGGGTAATAGCAATAATGGCAGAGAAGACCTCATTATTGAGGCAACCACCCGGACTGCCTATCGCAAAGGAGATTATATACTCATCCCTCCCTACAAGGGTCCTGCCAAAAACAAACAGGTAAACATTGAACTGGGAAATTCTCCGGAGTTTCAGCTTTACAGGCTTTCAGATGATACCGGACAACAGAAGAACCTGGCAGAGGAGGAACCCCAGGTGCTGGAAACCATGCTAAGAGAGTTTGAGGAGAAAAGAGGTAAAAATTACTCGAATATTCAAAACCTGGAATTGAAATAGTATGAAAAGCTTTCCCTGGAAAGGATATGAATAGAGGGAATGAACCGGTATTTCTTAATTTTTATAGTTGCCTGGTAAAAAAAGAATTGGATTTGTGTAATTACTGATACAATTCATATTTTTCCCGATGATCCTCGAATTTGTAATTCCAACGAATAGTCGGTAATAAATTCGGAACCATCCCGATGGTAATCGGGACGCGTCTACCTATTATTCATCCTCGTTCCCCGGGTTCATGAGCTCGTCGTCTGTTGTCGGCTCGGTTCCGCCACCACCCCTCAAAAAAAAAGACCAAAAACTATGGTCTATTGTCCATCGTCTATGGTCTAAAATGTACCCGGTCCCGATAGCTATCGGGAGGAATCGAACCGGCACGGCCATTACTGGCCATCCCGACTTATTCGGGACGCGTCTACCTATTATTCACCCTCGTTCCCCGGGTTCATGAGCTCGTCGTCTGTTGTCGGCTCGGTTCCGCCACCACCCCTCAAAAAAAAAGACCAAAAACTATG